>JABGVY010000157.1 GCA_018645845.1 Gammaproteobacteria bacterium
AGCTTTTTACGCACTGACCTGGCAGTACTAAGCACATGCTCTACGCGTTCAGCTATTTCATTATCCATAGTTCGATAAACCATTGTTGGCTATGACATTGTCCGCTATGACATTGTCCGCTATGACATTGTCCGCTATGACATTGTCCGCTATGACATTGTCCGTTAAACCATTGTTCGATATGATTTAATTTTATTGGTGCGGTAAGCGTAAAGCATCCAAAATGCAATGGCGAGGCAAACCCTCTATCATTGCCGCTTCTTGATATAGACACATCAGCTATGCCAGTAGTAAAAGAGGAAGAGATCAACGTTCTTGGTACCAAGTTGGTGCCATGCGGCACTGATCCGGTGACAGGTTTTTTTCGGGATGGCTGTTGCAACACCTGCGATGAAGATGTCGGTTCTCATACGGTTTGCATTGAAGTGACATCAGAATTTCTCGAGTACTCACGCTTCGCCGGCAATGATCTGTCTACCCCGCATCCGGAATTCCAGTTTCCCGGCCTGAAAGAGGGCGATCGGTGGTGTCTTTGTGCCGGAAGATGGCTTGAGGCGTACGAAAAAGGAATGGCGCCAAGAGTATTCCTGAACAATACACACAGGAAGGCCCTGGAGGCTGTGCCGCTTGATTTGTTTCAACAGCACGCGGTCAGGATTAACTAGCGCAGTGGCTGTTAAACCCGACATTCAAGAAGTAAGAACCAGCATCCATGTTTGGCACCTGGAGATGACCAGCAGACCCGAGACACCGGAACCAGCCACTCACCCCTACCAGTTATTGAAGGTTGAACATCCCCTGCCGGAATTGAACCGGTTTCTGTATGCCACCGTTGGTGCAACCTGCATGTGGTATATGCGGCTTCCGTGGAAGTGGCAACAATGGCATGACTACGTCTCCAGAGAGAGCATTGAGACCTGGGTCGCATACCAGGGTGCGACGCCGATCGGTTACTTCGAACTGGAGAAACAGTCCCGGGGCAGCACCGAGATAGCCTATTTTGGATTGATCCCCGAATTTGTCGGCCAGGGTTTAGGCAGGCAGTTGCTGCAGGATGCCGTTATCAAAGCCTGGGACACCTCAGACAACCGCATATGGTTACATACCTGCACGCTGGATCACGAGAACGCCCTGCCTAACTATCTGAATCGCGGGTTTAAGGTGTTTAAGGAAGAGGATTTCGAAGAAATGATCCCAGCCGAGCCACTGCAGCCCTGGGAAGGCGCCGCGAAACCGGCCTAAAAACCGGTTTTCAGTTCATCACGAAAATCGGGGTGTGCGACTTCAATCAGCCGTTCTGCTCGCGACGCCAAAGATTCATTTCTGAGCTCCGCAATACCAAACTCGGTCACTACAATATCCACGTCAGTTCGCAGCGCAGTAACCAGGCTAACCCGGGGCACTATTCGCGACACAGACCCACCGCGGGCGGTCGAGGCCATTGCGACAATAGAGCGCCCGCCACCCGAAGCCTTGGCTGACCTCATGAAATCGACCGAACCCCCGGTACCCGATATCTGTTTGGTGCCAGCGACTTCGGCATTCACCTGACCCATCAAATCGATTTCGACCGCCGAGTTGACCGAGACAAAATTATCCAATTGGCCAATGACACTCACCTCATGGGTATAGTTAGCACTTTTGAAAACAACACCTTCCGCCAGAGGATCATGTGCCAGCCAGTCGAGCAGTTCCTTGGAGCCTAGCGCCATGCCAAGAATATGCTTACCTTTATCGATGGCTTTACGGCTTCCGTTCATGTTGCCGTTACGAATCAGCTCGAGCACACCGTCATCCATTAGCCCGCCGTGAAAACCAAGGTCACTGCGATCACTCAAATTCGCGAGAATGGCTGCGGGTACTGCGCCAATACCTGTCTGCAAACAATCACCGTCTTTAATCAGAGTCGCGATCTGTTCGCCAATTTTATGTGACACATCGTCAATGTGACCGACCGGAAAAACAGGTTTCTCTCTCCCGACATCGAGCAATAAATCGACCTGGGCGACATCAACAAGCGGCGTTCCGATCGGAGCAATAAAACTGTTGTTTTCTTCGACGATGATATGTTTTGCATTCGCTAGCACCGCATCCAGGAAGTCCACATTGGGCCCGTAACGCAGCTCGCCGTTACGGTCCCTTGCCGCCTGCAGTAACGCCACATCCAGCTTTGCCGTTCTCAGGTAGTCAAATGCAGTGCGCATATGCATCGGAATGAAGTTAACCCTGCCTTCCTTAAAACTGTCCTGAATAAAGGGCGTCATGAAGAAAACGCTCATGGTCGCATCCGGGGTTATCCGCGTCAGGTCACGCTGATTCACCGCGCCCAGAGGAAACTGGGTGTAGTGAACCCCGCTACTGCCCTGACAATGCGCCTGAATTGTCTCCAGCAGGCCACGGGGTTCGGCGCAGCTACCCCCCACGTAAACACTGGCGCCGGGGCGTAGCAGACTGTTCAGTTTTTTCAGGTCAGTTTTCATTAGCGCGACACTTTATCAGGGTTTTATATACAATGCCGCGACCAGACGACTATAACGGATACTCCAATGAGTGAAGCAACCGCCAATTCCCCGCAGATACCTGACGCCTGGGGAATGCCGCTTGAAGAGATAAACGTCCTGGACCCTGTTCTGTTCGAGAACAACGCCCACTGGGATTTTTTTGAACGGCTTCGAAAAGAAGACCCTGTACACCTGAATCAGGACGACGAGTTTGGGCGCTATTGGTCGGTCACCAGGTTCAACGACATCATGACTGTCGACACAAATCACGATGTTTACTCGTCCGACGGCGGCATCACGATTGGCCCGCCCGCCAGTCAGGTCGCTACCGGACAGACCATACAGACGCCAATGTTCATCGCCATGGATCCACCCAAACACGATGTACAGCGGGCGACCGTGTCTCCAGTGGTTCAGCCGTCTAACCTCGCGAAACTGGAAGATACCATTCGTACTCGCGCCGCTGGCATCCTGGACTCACTACCACGGGGTGAAACCTTTGACTGGGTCGACACTGTTTCAATTGAACTGACCACCCAGATGCTGGCAACACTGTTTGATTTCCCCTTCGAAGATCGGCGAAAGCTGACGCGCTGGTCCGATGTGGCGACCGCTGTCCCCGGCCAGGGTGTTGTTGATTCACTGGAACAGCGAAAAGAAGAACTGTTTGAGTGCCTGGAATACTTCACCCGACTCTGGAACGAGCGAGTCAATGCAGAGCCCGGAAGCGACCTTATCTCTATGCTCGCTCATGGAGAGAACACCAAAGACATGCAACCACTCGAGTTCCTTGGCAACCTGATCCTGCTGATTGTGGGTGGCAACGATACGACCCGTAACTCAATTTCCGGCGGCGTACTCGCACTTAACGAGAACCCGGACCAGTACGAAAAACTCAGGAATGACCTGTCACTGATTCCAAGCATGGTCCCGGAAATTATTCGTTGGCAGACACCACTGGCGTATATGCGCAGGACCGCATTAAAAGATACTGAGCTCAACGGTAAACAGATCAAGGAAGGTGACAAGGTTCTAATGTGGTACGTCTCTGGCAACAGGGATGATGAAGTCATCGACAGCCCTAACGCATTCATTATTGACAGGCCCCAGGCTCGTCACCACGTATCATTTGGCTTTGGTATCCATCGCTGCATGGGTAATCGCATGGCTGAAATGCAACTGCGAATCGTTTGGGAAGAAATCATGAAACGCTTTAGAAAAATCGAGATCGTAGGCGATATTAAACGCACCCACTCCTCTTTCGTTAAAGGCTATACCCATATGCCCGTCAGAGTGCACGAATGGTAAACCCAGAGGACCTGCTCTCACTCAAGCATCAGGTGCCTGCGGATCGGCTCTTCGAAGAAGCCGATTATCATCGCCTCTGGATGTCCCAGCTCGACGAGTTCTGGACCGCTGAGCAAACAGCTTTTGCCGGTGGACTCATCTCTGACAGACTGGCGTTCCTGTTTATCTCCGGTTACCAGGCTGCTGTAAGACGGACTTTCAACCTGGATAACCGCGCCTGGACCGTCCTCGCGATATCAGAAGATCGAAACCCTGATCATCCCCGGCCCGGACTCACCGAATCAAACGGTCGGGTGAGCGGATTCAAAACCTGGGTGGCCAGTAGCCGCTTTGCGCAAGATATTATCGTTTCTATTGATACCACCAGGCTATTCATCGGCAACAGAGACACTCCCGGGTTAAGCCTGACACACAAGGACGCATCGGGGTTTCTCAGCGACATGAGCCAGGGCATTGCTGAATTCAAGGATGTATCGATCAGCGCCCTGCAGGCGCTGGGTGAGTTTGACCTGAAACTGTTTGCCAAACGCGAACCCCTGTACCTTTACTTTGCTTTCTGCGGATTCCTGCACCGCGTATCCCAGCAACGCGGGGGCCCTGATATCACAACACTACTGGACGACTTGCTAAAAATCGCTTCCGGTGATTTCACTGACCCGGCGCACAAGGCGCTTTTTGCAAAGACAGATACCACGATCAGTGAAATTTTTTCTGAACTGTCGCCTGATCTGTTTGCCGGAGACTACGAGAAAGATAAAGGCTTGATGTCACTCTACTCAACCGTCATTCAAAAAAGAGCCGGTCTGGGTTAGCAACCCATCCAACGAAAGCCTGGCCCAAAGGCAGAGATTTAGGTCCTTACAAATTCAGGATAGGCTTCGACACCACACTCGCTGACATCAACACCCGTAAACTCTTCTTCTTCCGTTACCCGGATACCAAGTACCTGTTTCAGAAGGAACCAGACTATAAAGCTGACGCCAAATACCCAGCCAAAGATCGTCAGTGCACCAATAATCTGGCCAGAGAAAGACACGTCGGCATTGGTGAGCGGCACAAGCAGGAGCCCCAAAAGACCGCAGGTACCGTGCACAGAAATCGCACCTACCGGATCATCAATCCTGACCTTGTCCAGAAAGACGATTGAAAACACAACCAACACACCGCCAGCCGCGCCAAAAAGCGTTGCTTCAAGCGCCGTAGGCGTGGAAGGTTCAGCCGTAATTGCCACCAGACCTGCCAGCACGCCGTTCAACAACATGGTCAGGTCTGCTCGACCGAACATAACACGTGCCGTGATGAGTGCAGCGATTGCCCCTCCGGCAGCGGCCGCATTGGTGTTAAGGAACACCATGGCAACTGCATTGGCATTGGAAATATCGCCCAGCTTCAATACCGAACCACCGTTAAACCCAAACCACCCCATCCAAAGGATGAAGGTACCGAGGGTCGCGAGCGGCAGATTAGCACCTGGAAGCGCATACACCTGGCCTTCAGAGCCGTACTTGCCTTTTCGTGAGCCCAGTAGAACAACGCCAGCTAAGGCAGCCGAAGCCCCGGCCAGGTGAACAATGCCGGACCCTGCAAAGTCAGAAAAGCCAAGATCGCCGAGGTTGTAAAGACCAAAGACGTCGTTATTGTTCCAGGTCCACGAACCCTCCATTGGATAAATTAAGCCTGTCATCACGACGGCAAACGCCAGGAAAGCCCACAGCTTCATTCGTTCAGCAACGGCACCAGAGACAATAGACATTGCCGTGGCAACGAAAACCACCTGAAAGAAGAAGTCGGCGGCATTTGCGTAAACCGCATCGCCGCCAAACCCCTGTTCTCTGGATTCAGACAGGACGGTTTCAGTCAATGCTTCCGCTGTCGGTGCGCCATCAAGCTCTATGCCACTAAGGAAGATCCCCCCACCGTACATAATGGCGTATCCGCAAACGAGATACATGATGCAAGAGATGGCAAAAAGCGCCATATTCTTAGTAAGGATCTCCGCGGTGTTCTTTGAGCGAACAAGACCCGCTTCCAGCATGGCAAAACCAGCCGCCATCCACATGACAAGTGCACCACACACAAGAAAATAAAATGTGTCCAGTGCGTATTGAAGTTGTAGTGATTGATCCACAATGACCTCTCCGATGGTATTAAAAGTTGCTACATTCGACATCTCTAAAAGCAAAGTTGATGCCAGAAATGGCCGTAGCGCTAAAATCATTCCATTGGCGTGGTTTCAGGCCTGTTTTGACTTTGTTCGGGGTAAAGTTTCGCGATCTCGTCCGGATATCGCACCTTAATAACGCACCCTGATCCCGACCCGCACTATATTGATGCAAAAGTTTGGGCCCCAACTTTTAAAGGCGAGTTTTCAGGAAATTTCGTTCAGCAGTTATACTCATGCTTTTTCTTAAGGCCCAATTCGTGCAACCTGACTGGTTCAAGCAATACATCAGCGTGAAACCGGAGCACCATACTTGCCAGGTTGAGGGCGCCACTATCGCTTACCAGCACTGGAAGAACCCCGGTAAACCTGCATTACTATTCGTCCACGGCCACGCAGCACATGCCCACTGGTGGGACTTTATTGCGCCCGCCTTCATCCCAGACTACGATGTCGTTGCCATCGATAACAGTGGTTCAGGCGAGAGTGATCACAGGGCGGAGTACTCTGCAGCGCTCTTCGCACGGGAACTTGTGGCATGCATGAACACAGCCCACTTAAACGCTCCCATTGTAGTGGGTCACAGTTTTGGCGGAACCATGACTCGTATTGCAGCACACCTTTACCCGGAGCAACTTGACAGCATTGTCATTGTGGATTCTGCGCTACCATCGAAAAAGTCTTCACGTGAACCATTACCGGTCCCAAAGGTGAAGTCCCGCTATTATGAATCAATAGAACAGGGCAAGAGACGCTTCAGGCTCCGCCCGCCGCAACCATGCAACAACAAGTTCATCATGGATTACCTCGCAGGGCATTCGCTTAAAAAAACCCCGGCGGGGTTCAAGTTCAAACTGGACGGAGCGGTGTTCGCCAAAATGGCGCTAACTGAAGATTTTCCTGCTGCTGCGGATATGGTGCGGGACATACAAATACCGGTGGGTTTTATCTATGGCGAGAAAAGTCGGTTTTTCCCTCCCGCCGTTGCTGAAGGGCTAGCGTTAATCATTGACTCAACGCTGATTCGAGCGATTCCGGATGCTTATCATCACGTGTTCCTGGATCAACCACTGAATTTTATCGATGCATTGAAGGACCTGCTACCTCAACTGGGCCGTTAGTCCCGTCGTTGAACGGACGCTGCCCATCATCAATGGTATTTCGCTGCATCTTTTTTCCGCCGGCAAAGGTCAACACGCCGCACAACGCCGCAGGTGGCACCAGCAAGCAGCTTAACCTGAAACAGGCCTTTGATAAGCCTGTCAAGGCAGGTCTAACTCGCAGATTCCAACTGCGCAACCAGCTTATTAGCTTTGATCTCCAATTCTTCGATCAAACTTTTCGACACATGAACAGATAAGGCAACAACCCTGTTAGGGCCGAGCCTCTTAAGGCCTTCTGCGATTTCCTGGGCGGTCTCTTTCATTTCGTTCTGGCTCATGGGTTCTCCTTTCTTACTGAAATTACTAGGTTCTGAAGGGGCGCCATCATACCTCAATTAGCTGGAAATACGCCACGGAGCCTGATTCGATATAATGGGTGACCTGTCTTACCATCGAAAGAGAAAGATTGCCCAAATGCCAGCGCTGGAAGTCAACTATAACAATGCAGCATTGCGAGTAGAGGTGAACGACAACCGATCCGCAGCGCTTTTTATTAACAATATTCAACGAATGCAAGAATCGCTAACGACACTGCCCGGAACACTAAGACTGTCAAGCTCAGTCCAGACGGACTATGAATGGCATGAGTTTATTGAAGTCATCGTCACTTTTGATGAAAAAGAAATTACTATTTCCTTGCTCGCCAGCGACGCAGAAATTGCCTCTGAAACTCATCCGGCCTAAACAAATGACAAGAGATCACCAGGTAACAATATGAAATTGGCGAAGAACTGCATCGACGTCGGTGTACGAACAAACAATATGGAAGCAATGCTTGAGTTCTGGACTAAAGAAATCGGATTACCTTACAGCGAGCTGCTCAAGATCGGCGGAGGGGTTCATCAGCATCGCCTGGCGATGAAAGGTTCAATATTCAAACTCAACCATACAAGAAACCTGCTGCCGGTAAACACGCCAACAGGTTACCGAGAATTGCTAATCGCTTCCGACGTTTCCGAAACCACTCCCCTTACAGACCCCGACGGCAATAAAGTAACACTCGTGCCCGTTGGCTTACACGACATCACCAACATCGGGATGAAGATGGTCGTTCGGTCGCTGGACGATGCACGACGGTTTTTCACAAAGAGTGTTCACGCGGAACCACTATCGAATACCCGTTTCAGATGGGGAACCACCGTATTCCTGCTTGAGGAAGATAAAAACGCACCGATCGGCGGCGGCATGCAGGGCGCTGGGTATCGCTATATGACCGTCCAGGTATTTAAAGTCGACAATGAGCATACAAAAGCACTAGAAAGAGGCGCACTGGAGGGCAGCGCACCGGTTACCCTGGGCAGTACAGCCCGCATATCTTTCATTACGGATCCTGACAATAACTGGTTCGAGATATCTCAGCGGAAATCTCTGACCGGAGACCTGTCCGCAGAATAACAACAATATTGAGGTGGGACGCCATGAGGCCCTGCCCTGGCAGTATAATCTGGCAGTTGCTCCTGTCACCGCAGGAAGCAAGCCGTCAATTCAAAACATTTAGCGTCTACGACGCCAACCTGGATACCAATAACTAATGGACCCAATCGCACGCATTAAAGCCGAAAGACAGGACGCCCGTGACTTAGATGATCCCAACGCCGACCTGTGCTTTCTCGCATTATCTGAATCGGGCAAGCCTTCCGTTCGAACATTAGTACTGCGAGATATCACAGCTGACGGGTTCACTCTGTTCATTAACAAGACGAGTCCCAAGTGGTCCATCATTCAGGCCAACAATCAGGCGGAAATGCTCATCTGGTACACCAACAGCCAGACCCAGTACCGGATCAGCGGGTTGATAGAAGAACTTGCCCCTTCGTTCATCGAGCACAACTGGCATCGACGCCCGACCGCAAGCAAGTACATGGATTACAGCTACGCGAGCCTTGGTTCACAAAGCAGCCAGATCGACGGCAGGGACGCCCTGGTCGGGCACATCGATGGCCTTAAAGAAAAACACCGCGAAGAGGAACTGGTAACGCCGGAATCAGCTGCGGGCATCGTGCTACGCCCGGAAGTAATAGAGATGCTGGACCTCAATATGCCCCACCGAATTCACGATCGTCGGCGCTTCGTTCTCACAGATGGCAAGTGGCGATTCACTCAACTTATGCCTTAAAACCCGTCACGCAAAAGCACCTGCCAGAAAAGAAAAAACCCCGCGGAGAGTCTCCGCGGGGTTCGGTCTTCGTAAGGGGAGCGGACTCCGAGTTAAGTTAACTCGGAGGCTCCCCCAGTTGACTGACTATTGATGGGATCACCTCCTTTTACGATCAGGGTGCCGCTCGGCGTGCAAGGCGTTCCCCCTGGATAGAACTACCGGCACGATCACTATTTCTTTGATTATTTAAGCGCTTTACGCCTTGCTAAGCAAGGGCCGTTTGGTTGGACAGAAATTAAGCGACCTCTACCGCCTTAATTCCATTCAAATTGGAAAAACAAGTTTCAACCGCCGTGCTCAGGAAGTCTTGCATAAAAGCCATCTCGAGCTGGTCTTCACGAATCGCGGCATAAAGAGTACACCACAAACCGGAATCACCCAGTTTCTTAGCCATCACTGTACCCTGCTCAAGGTATTCAGTCAGAGCCCAGTTGGGTAAGCACGCGACCCCCCTTCCGGCAGCCACAAGCTGAATCATCATAGGGGTCAGTTCTGCTGTGCGCACACTGTCAGGTTCAACATCCATTGGCTCGAGGAATCGGGTGAAAATATCAAGGCGATCACGATCGACTGGATAGGTGATCAACATTTCTGATTCAAGGTCATCCGGCAAAACCATCGCGTGGCTGGCCAGGCGATGGTCATTTGAAATCGCCAGCATTGCTTCATAACTAAACAACGGTATATAAGTGATTCCTGGTAACTCAACCGGGTCCGAGGTGATTACCAGATCCAGATCTCCACGGACCAATGCAGGCAATGGAGCAAAACTAAAACCTCCAGAAAGGTCCAGCTCAACTTCAGGCCAGTTCGCGCGATAAAGATCAAGGCAGGGGATCAGCCACTGGAAACAGCTATGACATTCTATACAGATATGCAGCCGCCCAACTTCCCCGCCAGCAAGTCTGGAGATATCCCGCTCTGCATTTTTCACCATTGGCAAAATTTCATCAGCAAGATTGAGCAGCCTTCTACCGGCAGAGGTGAATCGTGGGGGTTTTGTTTTACGGACGAAAAGTGAGCACTCCAGCCTCTC
The DNA here is from genome assembly GCA_018645845.1 of Gammaproteobacteria bacterium. Classification (GTDB taxonomy): domain Bacteria; phylum Pseudomonadota; class Gammaproteobacteria; order Pseudomonadales; family Azotimanducaceae; genus UBA9659. The sequence goes on from JABGVY010000157.1 coordinate 10,328, forward strand.
TTCAAGATCCTTCAGTTGGTGCGACAAGGCAGATTGCGTCAGGAAGAGGCTTTCTGCAGCCTCTACCAGACTGCCGTTATCTCGCAGTGCCACCAGTGTTTTTAAGTGTCGGAGTTCAATCACAATATTTACCATGCCCTAAAGGAAACGCCTCATTGACCAGAAAAACCGGGATTTGAATGATGAAAATTCAATGTATACACATTTTGCGCAAAAATCACTCACTTTGGCCAGTAAGCCCGGTTTTCCGTCAGACGGTTCCTAAATCAAGGTTAGACTTGACTGGAGTTACTGAGCAGACACAATGTTTAACGAGCCAATACCGAATTAAGACCAATGGAACAGCATGTTTAACCCATCATCTGTAGTCATTGAGGCCTTTGTAGACGAGCTCGTAGAGCACTACGTCAACATGTACGGTGAAAATGAATCCGACATACAGCTGATCATCTCGAACTCCCGAAACGCGCTCGAGATTATTGCCAACAGTGATGCGCCCTATCATGACGTCAACCACACCATTATGGTCACCATGGTGGGAACAGAAATACTTCGAGGCAAAATTTTGATCGAAGGTTCAGTCAGCGCGAACGACTGGGTGCACTTTGTCATATCGCTTCTAAACCACGACATCGGTTACGTCAGGGGAATTTGTCGCGCCGACCGAAACGGCCGTTACGCCATTAACATGCTCCACGACACTATCGCGCCAGTGCCAGGCTCAACCGATGCATCACTCACGCCCTACCACGTTGACCGGGCGAAGCTCTATATCACTGAAAGATTCGAATCTGAGAATCGAATCGACACTGCCGTTATCTGTGAAAATATCGAGCGCACCAGGTTTCCTGTTCCTAACGAGGAAGATCACCGGGAATCGCAGGATTATCCGGGGCTAATTAGAGCCGCAGACCTCATCGGCCAGTTGGGCGACCCGCAATACCACAGAAAAATTTCCTCTCTGTTCGCTGAATTCAAAGAGACCGGCCAGGCAGCAAAAATGGGTTACACCACGGCAGCCGACCTGGGCGAAGGCTATCCAAAGTTCTTCTGGGAAGTCGTGACACCCTTCATCACCGAGGCCATCCGATTATTACGCCGAACCCAAGAGGGCCAAAAATGGGTCGCCCACCTCTACGCCAATGTGTTTACGATAGAGCATGAAGCCCCGGCATACGGGCCAGAACGCCGTAATACGGTCGAGCGACGCGATCAAGCCGAGAGCGTTTTCAAGGCCTCGGAAATCAGCAAAAATGACAAGCGAGGTTCTGATAGGCGCAAGACTGACATCCGGATCTCAGGCCCCGAACCTGAGAATTAGCAATTAAAGCCCAAACTTCGTAGAATCCCGCTCCTTTTTATTCGGAAGCACCCATCAGATGTTGGCCACCGATCAGTGTCCACCCGTATTGCGTGTCATACAGGAGCACAGGTTAAAGATTTGCTTACTGGGGTACCGATGCAATCCTTACAGCGGTGGTCAGGGAATCTATATCAAGTTCCTCAGCAAGGCCCTGGTAGATGCGGGCCATTCGGTCGATGTCATCTCCGGCGAGCCCTATCCTGAACTCGATGAAAACGTCCGTCTGATCAAACTCCCCGGACTTAACCTGTTTGAAGCCGACAACCATGTCACCGCTCTGCGACCAGCACATCTGCTGTCTTACACTGATTTTTTTGAATGGTTCAGCATGCTAACAGGCGGGTTTCCAGAACCGTATACATTCGGGAGAAGGCTGCTTCAATATTTCAAGCAACACCGGCCTGATTACGACATCGTCCACGACAACCAGAGCCTCTGTTACGGAACGCTTCAACTGCAAAAAATGGGCGTGCCTGTAATAACCACTATCCACCACCCAATTACCAGTGATCTACGAATCGCCCTGCAAAGCGTCGACACCTGGAAGCTAAGGCTACTGGTCAAACGGTGGTATACATTTCTTAACATGCAAAAGAAAGTCGTTCAGCAACTCGATAACCTGGTCACCGTGTCACGCGCATCAAGGCAAGATATTGCAACCGATTTCGCCATTGCTGAGACCAAACTCGACATCGTTCACAACGGCATTGACACGAGGGTGTTCAGGCCAATCCCTGCTATCGAACGCGACGAATTCAACGTCATGGCAACCGCATCAGCTGATGCTCCACTCAAGGGACTGGATTATCTTATTCGAGCTATTTCGATACTTGCAGGCGAAATACCAGAGCTAAAACTCACGGTACTGGGCAAGCTGAAAGAAGATGGTAAAACGGCAAAACTTGTTAGCCAGCTCGGATTAGAAAACCGAATACACTTTTACTCTGGTCTGAGCTCACAGGAAGTGGCTGAATTGTACGCGAAAGCAACCTGCGCGGTTGTTCCGTCTATCTATGAGGGCTTCGGCCTGCCCGCAGGAGAAGCGATGGCCTGTGGAGTTCCCGTCATTTCGACAAATGGCGGTGCACTGCCTGAAGTGGTTGGTGATGCGGGTATTACGGTACCAACGCGGGATCACCTCGCGCTGGCTGATGCGATCAGAACACTGCTCGCGGATTCAAACCTCAGGCACACCCTGGCCGCCAAAGGACGGTCAAGAATACTTGAGCTGTTCAGCTGGGAAGTTGCCGCAGGGGAAATGGTTCAACTATATCGAGAAGTCGTCTCCCGAGAGGTAGCTCGTTAATGTCCCTGCAAACTATCAATTTTTCAACGATGCGACTGACAGAGAATGAACGGTTGCTTGACCTTGGATGCGGTGAAGGCAGGCATGCCATCTCTGCCTATATGACAAACAACCTGAACGCTGTCGGCATTGACCTCTCCGTGAAGGACCTGAAAATCACCCAGGAACGGTTCGAACAGTTTGCCGAACCTGACAACAATGACAAAAGTCTGGTCATAACGGCCGCCAACGGCGAACACCTTCCATTCGAAGACGAAACGTTTGATAAGGTCATTTGTTCCGAGGTTCTGGAACATATTCCCAACTATGAAGCTGTCATTGCAGAGATTGCCCGTGTATTAAACACTGGTGGTATAGCCGCCATTAGCGTTCCGCGATACTTCCCGGAGTGGGTTTGCTGGAAGATCAGCGATGCCTATCATGCGATGGATGGTGGTCATATTCGAATCTTCGACGCGCGGCAGCTTCGCAGGGACATTGAATCCGCAGGTTTCATCTTCTACGACAAGCATCACTCGCACTCCCTTCATGTGCCGTACTGGTGGTTGAAATGTTTGTTCTGGCGGGAGGAAGGTGAGCCTAATGCGTGGATCGTGGATAAGTATCATGCATTTCTGACCTGGGACCTGATGAAACAACCCTGGATCACCCGGTGGATGGATAAACTACTCAACCCAATCATGGGTAAAAGCGTTGTCATGTACTTTGTCAAAACGGCGCAGGTGAAACCAACATGACTCAGGTTTTTGTGTCCATGGGTTTTTTCCCGGATGATTACTTCGCCGGCACCGTAGACTACATCGCGCAATTACAGGATGCAGATGGTGCTATCCCCTGGTTTGAAGGTGGTCCCATGGACCCATGGGACCACATTGAATCTGCCATGGGACTGACTATTGGCGGTCACTTCGATCAGGCCAAAGCAGCTTTCCACTGGCTAAAAAACCACCAGCTTCCAAACGGTAGCTGGCTTGCCGCTTATAAAGACGGCAAAGTCGAAGACGGTACACGCGCAGAATCAAATTTCGTTGCCTATATTGCAACCGGAGTCTGGCACTACTATCTCGTGACCGGCGACGAAGAGTTCCTTTCTGATCTATGGGATACCGTCCGATCAGCAATGGAGTTTGTCCTCCGGCTTCAGGGACCCCAGGGCCAGATCTATTGGTGTGAGGACACGACACTTGGCATTCAGCAAGACTCTCTGGTTACCGGGTGCAGCAGCATCTACAAGTCACTGGAATGCGCGCTTAATATAGCAACCAGGCTCGAGAAAGAAGTGCCACACTGGGGAGCCGCCAGGACCAGGCTCGGAAACGCGATTTCAGAGCACCCCGAATATTTTGACCGGACCTGGGATTCTAAAAGCCGATTCGCTATGGACTGGTTCTACCCCGTTCTCACGGGCGTCATTAAAGGCAAAACTGCTCAGAATCACCTGAAGTCTCGATGGAATGAGTTTGTGGTAAAAGGCCTGGGTTGTGTCTGCGTCAATGACGAGCCCTGGGTAACTGTGGCAGAGTCCTGTGAACTGGTGATGTCACTACTGACAGCAGGACAATACCAACAGGCGGTTCAACTGTTCAGTTGGCTACATCAATTTCGCGACGAAAAGGGAGCCTACTGGACCGGGTATGTCCACCGGGACGACGCACTTTGGCCTCTCGAGAAGCCAACCTGGACGGCCGGCGCTGTGCTGCTGGCCGCTGACGCACTATCGAATAAAACCGCTGCGGCCCACCTGTTTAGGAACGAATCCGTGGTGACTTCCTCTAGAAAAACGTCCATCGCTAACTTCAATCAGGATTAAAGGCGTCGGAGTATCCCTAGCGTTTTTACCCTGTCTATTTCTTCAAACAAACCTGAAGCAATCGCCAGCTTAAGAATTTCGTAGGGCGCCTGGCCACCTTCTGCCGGATCCGGAAAAATATCGTGGATAGCCAGGATGCCGCCCGTTACCAGATGCGACGCCCAGCTGCGATAATCGGCCTGCGCCGCTTCCCGCGAATGGCCACCGTCGATAAACACCATGCCCAGGGGGGTATGCCAATTGCGTGACGCAACCAGGGACGAGGCGACGATCGGTACTACTACCTCTTCAAGCGCCGCATTTCGCATGGTCTGCCTGAATTCCCAGAAGGTATCCATCAACCCTGCCTTACCATCAAACAGATCCTGATCGTGGTATTCCTCACCAGGCTGGTGTTCTTCCGAGCCTCGATGATGGTCAATGGCGTAAAGCGATACGCCTTTCTCCCGGCAGGCTTCACCTAGATACACTGTTGATTTACCGCAGTAACTGCCCACTTCCAGCACTGGCCCAAGCACACCAGCTTCTATGGCACGAGAGTACAGGGCGTGTCCTTCATTCGGATCAAGAAAACCCTTGACCGTGTCAATATCGATCGATGGCTTCATCATTAGCTATACGAAAAGATGCCAAAGATAGTCAGATAGACAGGAACGAGCAATATAGCGGCATAAACACATATGTTGTTGGCCACCGGCCATTTGGCCTCATTCCCAACCGGGAATCTGTCTCCAAGAACCAGCCAGGCAACACTGCCCAGAACAATGGACAGAATAGTGCTAAGTATGATCAAGCCCATTACTCGCCTTCACGGAAAAGATACAAGTCTAACATAGGGCCAAAGGATAAATCGTAAGCCTGTCTCCGGGCCGAACAACCTGGCCTGCCTCGACCATCGCAAGCGCATCAGCCCAAACGACAGAAGTCATGATGCCGGAACCCTGATTGGGAAACTTCGAGAGTCTGGTTTGGCCTTCAATATTCTGGGTCTGAACGCGCAAATACTCACGTCGGCCTCCGCCCTTGAATGAAAAATCAGATACCCCTGTGACACAAAAAGGCTTGTAATCACTCAGCCCCTGCATCGCAAGCAGATATTGCCTGGCGACAATATGAAACGTCACAAACGTTGATACCGGATTACCTGGTAAACCAAAGAATGGCACCCCCTGGACTTCACCATAAGCGAGTGGTTTGCCTGGCTTTATGGAGAGTTTCCATAACTCCAACTGGCCTAGTTTTTCAACGGCAGCTTTTACGTGATCCTCTTCCCCGACAGACACGCCCCCGCTCGTCAGAATACAGTCTGACATCGATGCGGCGTCCAACAGTGCCTGCTCGGTTGCTTCTGGTGTATCAGCAACGATCCCCAGATCAATCACCTTCATTCCCATATTACGCAACATAGCTGATAGCGCGTAACGGTTTGAATTGTAAATCTGGCCTGGCGCAACAGGGTTACCTGGTTCAACCAGCTCGTCGCCGGTAGACATGATTGCTATTCGAAGCGGCGTCGCCACCTCGACCTGAGCGACGCCAACAGATGCAACCAGGCTTAATGTTCTCGCCGACAGTAAATCTCCTTTGCTGATGATCAAAGAACCCGCCGCTATATCCTGCCCTTTCGACCTGACATTCTCGAACTGATCGGGAAGCGACAGAAGCTTCACTTCATCGCCAGCCAATTCTGTATTTTCCTGCATCACAACCGTATCTGCACCGACCGGAATTTCGGCACCGGTAAATATCCTGGCGACGGTGCCGGATGCTAACCTTGACCCTACATACCCCGCAGGAATCCGAGCTGAAACGCGGTAACTGGATTGGAGATTGGCATCTGCATAGGCGATAGCGTAACCATCCATCGCGCTATTATCTGCTGGAGGCACACTAATCGGTGACTGAATGTTTTTTGCGGCACAGCAATTGACCGCTTTATCAATGGTTCTAAGCTCACTTTTCCCTGTCGGTTTGACCAGACCCAGTAATTGATCAACCACTTCATCAACTGGCCTTAGTGACACAATCAATGACTTCCCTTTCGGATCAACTCGGCGAAATTACACGGCCGATGCTCTATGTTGAGCTGGTCTTTGAGAACACCGTTCCAGGCAGTTTTACACGCGCCGGTAGACCCGGGCATACAGAATACGACGGTGTTGTTTGCGATCCCCGCAAATGCCCTGGACTGGATGGTTGATGTACCGATCTCCTCATAGGAAAGTTGCCTGAAAAGCTCTCCAAAGCCGGTGATATCTACATCGAACAATGGCGTGAGGGCTTCAGGAGTTGAGTCACGACTAGTAAAGCCTGTTCCGCCGGTGACCAAAATCACTTCAACAGCACTGTCAGCGATCCAGTTGGAAACGGTGGCCCTGAGCTGGTACATGTCATCAATAACGATCTGTCTTTGCGCCACGAGGTGGCCTTCTTCCAGTAGCGAATCACACAAATACTGGCCAGAGGTATCGTTTTCCAGCGTACGAGTATCAGATACTGTTAACACCCCAATCTGCAAACCGTTTGTCATTCGGTGTCTCCCTAAGTCCCGCCCGACGGGCGATAAAAAATGCTATTCGCCTTTCCAGTTCGGCGCACGCTTTTCGGCAAATGCGAGGGGGCCCTCTACAAAATCAGAACCCTTGTACATAGCCTGAATCTGGTCGTACTTGCCCTTGATCGCCGCTTCTAAAGAGTCCGCATTCATTCCGGCCATGGCAGCTTGTTTACTACCACGAACCGACAGCGGAGCGCATTCTAGAATCAGCCCGGCCCACTTCTTAGCGCCTTCAAGAGCTTCGCCTGCTGGCACAACATCGTTAACAAAACCCAGCTGTTTTCCTTCTTCTGCGCTGACACGCCGGCCGGTTAACAGCATTCCCATAGCCTGTTTCATGCCTATCTCTCTTGGAAGGCGATGAATACCACCCGCCAATGCGGCCAGACCTACACGAGGTTCAGGTAACGCAAAGATGGCGTTGTCCGAGGCGATGATCAGGTCGCATGCGAGGGCGATTTCGAAACCTCCCCCCATTGCCACACCATTCACCGCGGCAATAACAGGCTTGGGGTTATCGAACCTTGAGGTCAAACCTGCGAACCCCGACGATGGCTGGCCACTCATGTCACCACCTGATGCCTGATACTTCAGATCATTTCCGGCACTAAAAGCCCGGTCACCTGCGCCGGTGATAATCGCAACCCATTGCTCAGGGTCAGACATAAAATCATCAAATATTCCAGCAAGCTCAGCATTCCCGGGGGGATGCAAAGAGTTCATAACTTCAGGTCGCTCAATAGTAATGATCGTGAGTCCACCTTCGCGGCTTACACTGCTGAAATCGCCCATAGCTTTTTCCTGAAATAAAAACAAAAAGTTTACCAGTTTGTCGAACAGGGACAACTTGACATAAATCACCGATCAAACGATGAATTCCAGCCACTACAGTTCACCAGAATGGCGTTATAATGCGGTAACTAAAAAATCTGGAGTACCCATCATGGGACTGTTCACCAAGAAACTGGAAATCCCATCCGCTGATTCGGCACTGCCCGGTCGAACAGACGAACTACCCGTACCCGAACAGCATTTTGTGAATGGCAGCCCGATGAAAGGACCATTCCCTGAGACTATGCAGACCGCAATGTTTGGTCTCGGTTGTTTTTGGGGAGCAGAGCGTCGCTTCTGGGAACAGCAAGGCGTTTATGTAACGGCTGCTGGTTATTCAGGCGGGAGCACCCCTAACCCCAGTTACGAGGAAGTCTGCTCTGGTATGACTGGCCACAACGAGGTCGTACTGGTGGTATTTGACCCTTTGGTCGTGAGTTACGCCTCGCTGTTACAAACTTTCTGGGAGAGCCACAATCCGACACAGGGTATGCGCCAGGGAAATGACGTCGGCACGCAATATCGCTCTGGAATTTACACCTTCTCGGACGAGCAACTTGAAGATGCACTGCGAAGCCGGGATGTATTCCAGAAAAGACTGGAAGAACAAGGGTTTCCTGCCATTACCACGGAAGTTTGTCCGGCACCTCAGTTTTACTATGCCGAGCATTACCATCAACAGTATCTCGCCAAGGTCCCTAATGGATACTGTGGCCTGGGCGGTACTGGCGTTTGTTACGCTGACTCATCAGTCCAGGAAATTTAGTACTCTTTAACCGAAGTAGCACATCTGGTTCGAAGGCAACCTAAAACGCTTCAACCAGATGGTGCTCACATTCTCATCAACGTTTAAACACAACAGTGCCGTCGGATTAATCCGTGAGGCGGTGTAATGCTTCATCGTAGCGCGCCAGGGTATTTTCGATGACTTCATCGGGCAGTATTGGTCCCGGGTACTCTTTGTCCCACTCTCCCGCGGTGACCAGGGTTTCCGTGTAGTTACGCACATACTGTTTATCAAAGCTGTTTTGTTCCTGACCAGGCCGCCAATCATCAGCGGGCCAAAAACGGCTGCTATCGGGGGTCAGCACCTCATCAATAAGAACGATGTCCCGGTCCTTATTCCAGCCAAACTCGAATTTGGTATCTGCAATAATGATCCCGCGTTCCAGCGCATATTCGCGACCCTTCTTGTAAATACCCATGGACGTATCCCGGATTCTCTCCATGACATCCTGGCCAACGGTTTCCACAGCCGTTTCAAAACTGATGTTTTCATCATGCCCCTCTTCCGCCTTTGTCGAAGGCGTAAAGATCGGTGCTTCAATCCGGTCGCTATTCGTCATACCCGTCGGCAGTGATATGCCACAAACTTCGCCTGTCTTCAGATAGTCCTTGTAACCACTACCGGTCAGGTATCCTCGAACGATGCATTCAATAGGGACAACTTCACTTTTGCGACAGATCATGATTCGGCCTTCTAACAACTGACGCTGCTCATCTGTCAGTCCGTCGATGTCTGCCGGGTCCGTCGACACCAGATGATGCGCATAATCGTTGTTGAAAAAGTCGAACCAGAACTTCGAGATCTGGGTTAGCAATACACCCTTCCCTGGTATTCCATTTCCCAGAACCACGTCGAAGACGCTCACCCGGTCAGTCGCCACAATAAGAATTCCGTCTCCACCATCAGACAGTGGCAAGTCATACAGGTCACGGACTTTTCCTGTTCGTTTATTGCTCAACGGCAAATCAGTGTTCATAACTGCTTCAGTCATGATTGCTCCATTTTATGATGCTTGTTTAAGCTAAAGTTAAGTAAGTGCTTGCTCAAAATCAGCAAGTAGGTCGTCAAGTTCCTCGATACCGATTGAGAACCGAACAAGGGAATCATCAATGCCCATGGAAGCCCTCCGTTCAGCGCCCATTTCATAGTAGATCGAGTGAGCGACAGGTATTGCTAGCGACCTGGTGTCCCCCAGGTTACTACTGCAAATCACAAGATCCAGTTTGTTAATAAAATCAAAACAGTCCACATCGTCAATCAGTTCAATGCTGAAAATCCCGCCATGATGGCGGAATAAAGACGCGGAGCGATCATGTTCTGGATGCTCAGACAAACCGGGATAGTACACTTTCCTGACCTTCTCATGGCCGTCGAGATACTCAGCTAACCTCTGCGCATTACCACAAATTCGATCCATGCGGAGCGCCAGGGTATCGGAACCTACTGAAATATGATGAGCAGCTTCAGGGCCAAGTGAAGCACCCAGGTCTCTCAGGCCTTTCTTTTTAATCTGCTGGATCGCCCAGCCACTCACATCGCCTTTCTTATAGTTGTCATACAAATTAGTAAAGGTCGACCAATCGAACAGCCCGGTTTCTGTTACCGCACCACCCAGGGCATTCGC
>JABGVY010000553.1 GCA_018645845.1 Gammaproteobacteria bacterium
TCTTTCCCGGCTCCATCAGAAGCCTCGGAAAGGGCAAAGCAATTTGCATCATTAGCTAATCTCACGGCGCGACCCAGGTGTTGCTTCAGATCGCTCAGCAGGTGTTCGCCATTAAGGCAGGTGCTGTTGGAGTTTCGCATCGCCGGTGACAGGGGCGAAACAGAACCCGGCGTGCCAATACCTATTGGTAGGTGCTTGTCGTCAGTTAACAGTGCGATGAGTACTGAAATCGCGTCCAGAATACCTGGGTAATCTTCCTGCGGCGTTGGGAGTCGCTCCCTGCGTTTTATGTCGCCGGCTGAGTCCAGCAGAACACCTTCTATTTTGGTGCCTCCCAGATCAATACCAATGCGATTAGATGTCTGTTTCAAGTCGCAACACTTCACTAATTAAAGTGCCATTATAACGCGCTAATCAGCGCGGGGATCAACCGTGGTGATCTCGCCTTAGTGTGCGGGTTCGTCTTCAAGAATCAGGTAGGCCAGGCCGTAAGCAATCAAGACACTTGGGGCGTGAATGAGCAGGCCGATGACTGCGGCTAACCTTACCCAGAAGTAGGGGATGTCAAAATACCTTGCAACTCCAGAGCAAACTCCCCCGAGTTTCCTGTGACGGGTATTCAGATAGATTTGCTGCGTGTCATTAAATATATCTTTCATCATGCTTCTTCCTACTGTGAACAAATAGTTTGTTACTGATAGAGCCTTCATTAATCGTCATGTGGGCTCCAATCTTGATTAATATACCGTCAGCCAATGGCTGCCAGCGTCACGCTTTATATTGCCTTTGGCTTAGGTAATTCACTTTCCATGCCAACTTTCGGATCGCTAGCTAACTATCTGATTATTATGACAATAATCATCATGTGGTTTGAATGGCGATAGCTGCTGAGGGGTGAATTGAATCAAATTCACGAAAGAGTAGTGAAGCTCGCCAATCGCCTCAGTCGAGGGTTTGTGGGTGTATACTCGTGCCCCTATACATCAGTTTATTGACGGAAGTTGTAATGAATGGAGCGATGAGCCTGCTTAAGACGTTGACCAACAATGGTGTTGACGTATGTTTTACCAATCCCGGGACTTCCGAAATGCATATGGTTGCAGCTATAGGACAAACCGGAGGAATGCGGTCGATATTGAGTTTGTTCGAAGGTGTTTGTACCGGTGCCGCCGACGGCTATGGGCGTATTGCAGGCAAGCCGGCTTGTACCCTGTTGCACCTTGGTCCTGGTTTGTCTAATGGTTCAGCTAATTTGCACAATGCAAGGAAAGCTAACTCGCCGGTGATCAACCTCATTGGGGATCATGCAACTTACCATAAGAAATATGATGCGCCGCTTAACTCGGATGTTATCGGGCTGGCAAAGCCTGTTTCGCACTGGGTTAGAAGTGTTGCCGATGCTACTGCTTTGCCTGGTGATGCGGCAGATGCAGTTGTTGCTGCAAATGTGAAACCGGGCCAGGTAGCGACCCTGATCGTGCCAGCTGATTGCGCCTGGGATGAATCGGTCGATCCGATTGCTGCAAGGGAAATGCCGGCGGCGCCTGGAGTGAATGAGCTTTCTATCACCAAGGCGTCTGAAATGCTTGGGAATGGCAAGCCGACGGTAATCCTGATGTCAAACCTTGCCCTGACAGAAGAATCGCTTCGACTCGCAGATCAGGTGGCGCAGCATTCAAACGTCAGGGTGTTTTGCGATACGTTTACTTCAAGGTTGCCGCGGGGCGAAGGCCGCTGCAGTGTAGAGCGCCTCGCGTACTTTGCCGAGCAGGCAACTGTACAGATTGCACATGCTGAGCAACTGATTACGGTGGGCACCAAAGCACCTATTGGGTTTTTCGCGTATCCGGGCAAGGCCAGTGAGTTCTACCCTGAGGGCTGTCAGATTCATTGCCTCGCGGATGTGCATGAAGATGCTGAAGCTGCACTGCAAGGGTTGGTGGCCGAACTGGGCGCACAAAACCAGACTTTAAGGTTGAACCCGCTCCGGCATCCTGGTTTGTCGAGTGGTGAAATCAATCCAGAAAGTATTGCTCGAGCGTTTTCGGAATTCCTGCCCACGGATTCAGTCGTAGTTGATGAAAGTGCAACGGCTGGTTTTTTAACCTACCCGTTAACTGAAACCGCAGAACCCCACGACTGGTTGTCGCTGACGGGGGGCTCGATCGGTTACGGCTTACCGGCATCAATCGGTGCGGCAGTTGCAAGGCCGGACGCCAAGGTTGTGTGTCTGCATGGTGATGGTGGTGCTATGTATACGATCCAGTCCTTATGGACTATGGCAAGAGAGCAACTCGACATCTGTATTGTCATTTTTGCTAACCGCAAGTACCAGATTCTTCAGATAGAGCTGGCCAGGGTAGGTGCCCAATCGATGAATAAGAAAACCCTCGATATGCTGGACCTGTCCAACCCCGATCTTGATTTTGTTGGTCTGGCTAACAGTATGGGCGTGGCCGCATACAAGGCTACTACGGCGAATGAGTTCAACCTGATGTTTGAGCGAGCCATGAAAGAGCCAGGCCCAAGATTGATTGAAGCGATACTGGATGTTGATGTGTCGGGGTTGGGTTAAATGAATACCCAGGTGATTAACCGCCGGCCACTGGTGACATTTTCGGAGCAACGTGAGTAACCTCGACAAACTTCAGGCTCTTTCCTTTTCTGAATTTCTGATGCTGGTGGTGTCGGTTCTGACACTTCCAGTTGTGTCAGTATTGTTGAAACTTCGCGGCTTCCGCAAAACTGAGCGCATCATGGCGCTGTGCAGTCGCCTTGGCATTCAGTCAAAATCCTCGACCGCAAGGGTTGGCCAGGCGGCAAGAATGGTCAGCATTGCTGCTGTTCGAGGTCCCTACAAGGCGCGATGTCTTGAACAGGCGATTACAGTCTGGTGGATGCTGGGATTTATGGGCATCAGGAGCACGATCAGGCTGGGCATATACAAATCTGGCGAATCGGTTGAAGCACACGCCTGGGTGCTTCATGAGGGAAAAATTGTGATCGGCCAAATGAATGAGCAGAAAGCATTTACGCCACTACTTGATGTCAATATCGAACGTCAACAATGAGTCATGAACGACCGGTAAGTTGGGGCTCAACCATTCTGGATGATTGGCTTGGGGGCTTCTATGAGCGCGCTCTGGTGTCGACATTTTTATCTAAGTTATTCGTGCAACCTGGTCTGGAACGAATATTCGCCAGCTCCTACACAGGCCTCAGGGCCCGGGCGGATCAGTTCCCAGAGGAGTTTGACGAAAGTCCGTTAGTTGGGTGTGGAAAATGATCTCTTTGCAGGATAGATATCTGGCTGGGATTGTTACTGGCGAACAGACTTTAACGAAGGATCAATATCATTGTTGCCAGCACGAAGGATTGCTTCCTCTGGCGCGAAAAGTTGAGCCGGCGCTTAAGGATCAGTACCGGAAAGAGAATTCTCATATTGTTGCAGTGGAGCTGGCGCACCAGCTAGTTGTCATTGAGCTGATAGATCGACTGGGTGAGACCGGGATTGATTGTCTCGTCTTCAAAGGCACCGCGCTAGCCTACTCACACTACGAGCAACCCTGGCATCGCAGCCGTGTTGATACCGATTTGTGGATTCGGGAGCGGGATGTTGATGCCACATTTTCCGCTCTGCGGGACGCGGGTTTCCAGCAGCAGGTGTCGATGCCAGGCCGGATTGCCTGTGGTGAATGCGCTTTTGAACGAACGGATCGCTTCGGCGCAGGGCACTCGATTGACTTACATTGGCGGTTTAATAATAACTGGATGCTGGCAGGTGCCGTTGGTTTTGAAGAACTCTGGAGTAACAGAGTTCCGCTGCCGGCACTTGGCTTGCATGCCTGGACCTGCACTAATCCATTTGCGTTGTTAATTGCCTGTGTCCACCGTGGCGCGCATCTAGATGAGGTTGCCTATGAGATTGGTGACTTTTTTCGGCTCTCATCCGACGGTACTCTATGGCTCTACGACATCCACCTGCTGTCTGAAGCACTCTCAGATTCCGAGTGGGTGTCCTGGTCGATAATCGTCATTAATCGGGGGTTTTCTGAGTTTGCGATCTCGGGCCTGGAGCGCAGTTGCCTGTTATTTGGTACGAAAGTTCCCGAATGGGTGCTGAATGATCTGCGAGAGGCTTCTGGTCAACTTTCAATGAACAGCCTTGAAAGTCGAGTGTCGGGTGAGTGGCAGAGCTTTTGTGCGCTCGATGGGTACAGGAAGTTCGGCTTCATTAAACAACAACTCTTTCCGGATGCCGCTTATATGCGTGCCATGTATGAAGGTACGCCACTGTTATTGGCCTACCTGAAACGACTTTTTTCAGGGTTGCTTAAAAGGCTAGGTTGAAACCTGATGTTTAAGCTCTGGCGGCGGTCAAAGAGTCTGGAATGACTCTTCAACTGTCGCCAACTGCCCGGCTTCAACCTCTGTGATCAATGGCTTTGTCCTGCTATAGCATTGCAGAGGCTGAATCTTGCCAGGGTAGTTCCATCAGGAATTCGAGGTAGGCACCTCATTAAAAGGTATGCCTTTATCGACCCTAATATCCTGGGGTAAGCCCAGGACTCGCTCGGCAATGATGTTGGCCATGATTTCATCCGTACCACCTGCGATTCGTAAACCAGGTGAAGCCATGTAGGTTGCCTGGAACATGCCTGCCGCCTCGGACAGTTCCGGGTCCCAAATCGCGCCACCTGATTCCAGCAGGTCCAGTGCGAAAGAAGCCATGTCCTGCTGTTTTGGCGCACCGACCAGTTTGCCGATTGAGTTTTCAGGTCCGGGAATTTCGCCGCGTGACAGCGCGGTCATGGATCGATACCCATTGAACTTAAGGCCGGACTCTTGCGCGTACCAGGTGGCAAGCTGTGCTCGAACATTCTTGTCCTCAATGGCGGGTGCATCGTCAATGTTCACCCTTGTAGCAAGATCAAAGACGGAATCGAAGTTGACACCACCGCCGCCGCCGCCGATGGAAGCGCGTTCGTTCATCAGGGTGGTTAGTGCCACCTGCCAGCCCTGGCCCACAGCGCCCAGGCGTTGGGAATCAGATACGCGAACGTCAGTGAAGTAAACCTCGTTGAAGTTCGCACCGCCGGAAATCTGTCTGATGGGCTTCACTTCGATGCCTGCCGATTTCATATCGATGAAAAAATAAGTCAGCCCCTGGTGTTTTGGTGCGGTGGGATCGGTTCGAAGTACCAGTACGCCATAATCCGAATAGTGTGCGCCGGAAGTCCAGATCTTCTGGCCATTGATGATCCAGTCGTCGCCATCTTTTTCTGCGCTTGTGCGAAGAGCTGCAAGGTCTGAACCACCTGCAGGTTCGCTAAATAGCTGGCACCAGACGTCTTCGCCACTGGCTAGTTTCGGTATGTAGTTTTTATTTTGTTCATCTGTCGCCCAGGCCATCATGGTTGGGGCGCACATGCCGTGACCAATACCGAAAATGCTGTCAGGAGTATCAAACTTCGATTCTTCCTGATTCCAGATCACCTGGTCAATGGCGCTTGCATTGCGTCCGCCATGCTCCTTTGGCCAACGAATACATGCCCAACCCGCATCATATTTCCGTTTCTGCCAGAGTTTGGCTCGGCCAATATAATCCAGGCCTTTCAGATCGTCCGGTGTCGGAATGTTTGCGGATAGCCAGGTTCTGACTTCTTCTCTGAATGTTGCTTCTACCGCCGTGTCGTTAAAATCCATGTCTTTCTCCTAAAATTTTTATCCAGCAACCGTCTCGGTTACTAAGCCGCTCGCTGCTTTTCGATGGCTGTAATAAGTTTGTCCTGCCAGGTTGCTTCGCTTCCAATATTTGTTGCGAGCAGCTTGGAGCGCCGGTAGGGAAACTGGCAATCGAATTCCCAGGTAAATCCCATTCCTCCGTGGGTCTGGACGTTCTCCTTGGAGGCGTAATAGTAGGCCTGAATGGCAGAAACCCTCGCCGTGGCGGCAGCAATAGGTAGCTCATCGGCATCAGTGCTGATTGCCCAGGCACCGTAGTAACAGTTAGATCGGGCAAGAGTATTTTTCACATAAATGTTGGCAAGCTTGTGCTTGATAGCCTGGTAGGTGGCAATCGGGCGACCGAATGCGAACCTGCCCATGGCGTATTCTTTGGCCATGTTCAGTGCAGTATCACAGCCACCAACCTGTTCCCAGGCAAATAGTACGGCGGCGCGATTGAGTATTGATTGAACATGCGACCAGCCTTCGCCGTCATTACCCAGCAACTGCGCACCGGCGGCATTGAGGGTCAATTTTGCGTGCGAGCGGCTCGGGTCAATGGTGGTGATACTTTCCCTAGAAACCCCGTCCTGGTCGAGGTCCACGATGTAAAGACTCGCGCCATCGCCCTTATCCGATCTTCCGACCACGATCGCGAAGTTTGCGACATCGCCATCGGCCACTGGAATTTTTATCCCCGTGATTGATGAGCCGTCTGCTTTTGTTGTCAATGATGCCGGGCTGGTCTGCCCCGCAGATTCGCCAAGGGCGAAACAACCGATAGAAGTTCCGGCAGCAAGGCCAGGTAAATAAGCCTGTTTTTGTTCTTCCGAACCGGCCGCCAGAATTGCCTCTGTTGCCAGATAAACAGAAGAGGAAAACGGGATGGGCGCAAGGGCGCGACCGAGTTCTTCAGCGATTACTGATAACTCGAGATAAGAAAGACCAAGTCCTTCGTATTCCTCCGGAATGACAGTGGCAGTCCATCCCATCTCTGCAACCTTCTTCCAGAGATCAGCATCATATGGTTCATCTCCATCGAGGACCCTTCTGACGACTGCCATGGAACAGTTGCTGGCCAGAAAGCCCTGAGCCTGTTCCCGTAGCATGTTCTGTTCCTCTGAAAATTCAAAGTTCATGGTTTTCTCCTTTATTAAGCTGGAATTCGTACCGGTAGGTCGGTGATACCGTGTATAAAGTTGGATCGAAGGTATCGAGGTTCACCCGCGACCTCGATGTTGTCGAAACGTTTTAGAATTTCTTCCCATAGTACATTTAGCTGCATCTCTCCGAGGCGATTACCAACGCAGCGGTGTATGCCAAATCCGAATGACAGATGTTGCCTGGGGTTCATACGATCAATGATGAACTGGTTTGGTTTCTCGATAACGGATTCATCTCTATTGCCGGAAATGTACCACATGCCGACCTTGTCGCCGGCAGCAATCTGTTTGCCACCTAGTTCCACGGGTTGCATCGCGGTGCGACACATATGAGCCACTGGGCTTTGCCAGCGGATAATCTCTGGGACCATCGATGGTATCAGCCCA
>JABGVY010000299.1 GCA_018645845.1 Gammaproteobacteria bacterium
AGACTCGGGAAATGCTCGCTGGCGTTGATACGATTGTTTTCGCAAGCGATAGAAAGTCGAACCGATCAGTTGGAGATCTAGTGAAATCCATTGGCGCAGAAACGATATTTGTGGGTGATGCAAAAGATGTGAAGTCAGAAAACAGCGGGACAATATTCGCCAATATTGCTCAGGCATATGATGCGGCGAGAACTATATGATGATCGATCATACGGGAGCGTAGCATGTCAGGAAAACTAACGGGTAAGGTGGTATTGATCACAGGTTCCAGCCCAAACATCGGTGGCGGTATCGCTGAGGGCATGGCCGACGAAGGCGCGGCGATAGTTTGTGTTGATGTTATGCCTGAAAATGCGTACGAGTGCGCAGAATACTTAAAGGGTCGAGGTGCCGATGCTCTCGGTGTGGTCTGTGATGTAACCGATGAGACGCAGGTGAAATCGACCCTGGAACAGGCACAGCAGAAATTTGGTTTTGTGGATGTGTTAGTCAATAACGCTGTGATGTTTAAACAGAAAGGTGTGCTTGATATGACGCTGGAGGAGTGGGAGCGCCAAACTGGCATCATACTTTCCGGTTCATTTCTGTTTACAAAATATGTAGCAAGTGCCTTGATCGATCAGAAACGACAAGGTTCCATAATTAATATCATCTCGACAGCGGGGCATCAGGGCCAACCGGGAAACGTAGGGTATTGTACCGGTAAATCCGGCTTATTGAATTTTACCCGGTCAGTGGCAATGGAACTGGCGGAGTATGGTATTCGAGTGAATAGTTTAACGCCTACTGCAACCGCGCTGGAAGAAGGTTTTGATCGAGCAGCGAAGTGGGGAAGACCGAAAGTCGATAGCGAAAAATTCGAATCCGTGATGGATGGATTTAGAAAATCTATCCCCATGCAACAGCTTCCCGGCCCATCTGACTATGCGAAGACGGCTGTGTTTCTCGCCTCGGAAGATGCAAGTATGTTGACAGGCACAGATATTAAGGTTGATGCCGGGGCTCTCGCGCGATACTGGGCCTGGGATCCGGCAGTAGTCTGATAGATGAAGTGACTAACAATAATTATTAGTACTAAGAATCCATTTGCGAGAAAAAGGAATAACGATGGGAGAAATATTAGGTGTCGGCATTACTCACTACCCACCGCTTCTTGGAGAACCAGATCACTATGCTGATCTGCTTCGGATGGTGATGAATAGCCACCTGGTTCCGGGGGAAATGAAAGACCCAGCGTCGTGGCCCGAGGGTATGCGCAAAGACTGGGACAATGAGCATGCGGTAGCCTTGGAACACCAGGAAAGACACAAAGCCGCACTCGCTGAGGTTCGCCGCGAGATTGACGATTTTAAACCTGATGCCGTCATCGTATTTGGTGATGATCAGTACGAAAATTTTAAGGAAGACGTTATTCCGCCTTTCAACATGTATTGCATGGACAGTTTTCCATCTTCGCCATTTTCAACCTTCCTAAAGGACAAACCTAATATTTGGAACGTTGACTCTTCACATGAATATGAGGTGCCAGGTGCTGGCAGAATTGGTCGGGAGATTGTTGACGCTGTGATTTCCCGTCATCGACCGATTGCATATTCTTACAAATACTCCAGATTTCCCCATCTGTCCCATGCCTTCGCCAATGCATTCGTATTTCTGGATTGGGATAAAAGAGGCTGGAATTACCCTGTTATTCCAATCTCTGTGAATTGTTATGGTAGCGGTGTCATACATACCAAGGGCGGTATGGCGCAACTATTTGATCAACGTTCGGAATCTGAAAAAGATCCTTATCTTGATGCGCCAGGTCCAGCAGGTCCGACACCTAGAAGCTGTTTCGAGCTTGGCCAGACGTTGCGAGAAGTGCTGGATGCCAGACCAGAAAGATTTGTAGTGATGGCATCGTCGGGTTGGTCCCATGCCTTTCTTACCGAAAAGAATCACTGGCTCTATCCCGATCGAGAGTTTGATAGTCAGCGTCACGATGAGTTGTGTCAGGGTGAGCAGCGAAAATGGCGGGATATTGAGAATTCAGCAATAGATGATGCGGGAAGTCAGGAATTCAAGAACTGGATATGTCTGGCGGGTGTTGTTGAGGAACGTAAAGCAAAGGTTATTGATTATTTGGATACCTGGATCTTTAACTCTCAGAAGTGTTTTGCCACCTTCAAATAAAGTCAGGATGCGAAGTCATGGACTTGATTGATGTTCACACACATATAGTGCCGGAAACATTTCCGGTTTATTCGCTACCTGTCCCCGAGAAACGCTGGCCATGTATGCAGTGTTCCAGTCCAACTGAAGCGAATATTTTAATTGATAACAAACCCTTCAGGGCGCTAGATCATCGCTCCTGGGATATGGAAAAAAGAATGGATGATATGGTGCAGGCTGGGGTGACCCGTCAAGCGCTTTCACCCATGCCGGAATTATTGTCTTACTGGTTTAGACCGGACGCTGGTCTTGAAATGTGCCGCTGGATGAATCAGACCATAGCAACTGCTGTGAATGACAAGCCGACTCAATTTTCCGGTCTTGGCATTGTGCCACTACAGGATCCACAATTAGCCGCCAAAGAATTGGGCCGCCTGAAGGCGGATGGTTTCTCGGGTATTGAACTGGGCAGTAACATCAACGGCGATTTGCTCGGTGACCCAAAATTCAATGATTTTTTTGCCGAGGCCGAAGCACAGCAATTATCCATCTTTGTTCATGCGTTGCATCCCGTCGGTGCAGAACGACTAAGGCTAACACCAGAGCTGATACCCTTTGCGGCATTTCCCCTTGATACCGCACTAACTGCCATATCGCTCATTCACGCTGGTGTCCCTGATCGGTATCCCAATCTCAAGTTTGGTTTTAGTCACGGTGGCGGCGCCATTGTTTCACTTGTACATCGTTTGACTCAGGGCTGGAAGTTAACCAATGGGTTCGAAGGGCGGGTGCCGAAAACCCCAATGCGCTATGCGGGGGAATTCTTTTACGACAGTCTCGTCTACGACCCGGGGTATTTGAGCTATTTGGCGAATGACTTTGCCCCGGGCCAGGTTTTCTGTGGCACAGACTATCCTTTTGCCATCATGGAAGCTGACCTCGACGGTTTTGTGGCGACAGCAGATGTTAAAAATAAAAATTCAGTGCGCTATGAGTCGGCCGCACGGTTTTTGGGTTTATAGATTGATGATTTACATATTCTACATATTCTACATATTGAATCAAATGCAACGAATCAGATGCACACATTAGGAGATGGCAGAGATGGCTGAATTACCGCTGATAATTGATGACAGGGAAACACCAAAATTCTGGGTGAACCGAGCAACAATGGTTGAACCTGGGATTTTGGAACAGGAGCGAGAGAAGATTTTTGATAGATGCTGGCTTTACGTTGGGCATGAGTCAGAGTTACAAAACGTTCATGATTTTCGGACCCGTCGAGTCGGCGGTCGCCCGGTGATATTTACCCGAAGTTCAGAAGATAACATTAATGTCCTGGTGAATGTGTGTACCCACCGAGGCATGATTCTCGAGACGCGTAAAGAAGGCAATGGCCGAAACATGCGCTGTTTTTATCATGGCTGGTCTTTTAACACTGATGGAAAGTTGACTTCGATGCCGCAGGAAGAAGATTATCCGGATGGTTGGAAGAAATCAGAACGGTGTTTGCCGAGGCCTCCCCATGTAGATAGTTATCGAGGGTTCTGGTTCCTGTGTTGGGACAAGGATCAATCCGAAAGTTTGTTTGATTATCTCGCCAACGCCACTGACTATATTGATCTGGTTGCAGATCAGTCGGATACGATGATGCAAATATCCGGTGGTTCTCACTTGTATAGTATGCACGCAAATTGGAAGCTACTTGCAGAGAATAGCGCAGATGGGTATCACGCAATGACCACCCACAACCGTTATATCCAGATGATATCTGCAAGCGGTGCTGACTTTAAGAAACGGACGGGAGGTGGGAAAGGCCTTGGGGGTGGTGCCGCTGATCTGGGTAATGGGCACGCAGCGGTTGGCGCATCAGATCATTCAAAAGGAGATCGTCCCGCGGGGCTTGCGCGAGCCTTTCATAGTGAAGAGGCGGGTAAAGACTACAAAGAGCGAAGACAGCATCTGGCGGAAAAGTTTGGAGAGGAATGGACCGACAGAATCCTCGGGGGGAGGAATGTGGTGATTTTCCCAAATCTTGTGATTGTAGATCTAGGTATGGGATGTACGGTCAGAACTTTTTATCCTGAAGAACCCGGTTATATGGAAATCACCAGTTGGGAGCTAAGTCCGCCTGAAGTTACTGACACATTGAACGATGCAAGAAAATCTGATTTTCTAACATTTTGGGGACCAGCGGGACTTGCTACACCGGACGATGTTGAAGCTTTGTCTCGTTGTCAGAAGGGGTTCGCTTCTTACAAAATTGACCCATGGAATGATCTTTCGCGCGGTATGGATAAAGAGCACCCGGCAAGTACCGATGAACTGCAAATGCGGGTCTTTTGGCGGAAATACAACGAGCTTATGACTGGAGAAGCTGTCCAGGAGGAATCGGGGGTTTATGAAAAGGTTGATATGATCGCGAGGACCGGGAAATGAGTACTCCAAAAGCCGACGACCCAGTAGCGGCGAGAATGAAACTTCGTTTTGAAGTTGAGAACTTCTTGTATCGAGAAGCTGATTTGATGGATAACTGGTTGCTTGATGATTGGTTGGCACTTTGGACAGAGGAGCTGCTGTACCTCGTCCCTTCAACCGATAAGCCTGAAGGAAACCCTCGAGAGCATTTGATGTTTATTCAGGACGACCGTTTTTTACTGAACCAACGTGTTCGGTCGATAATGAATGGGACAGCCTGGGCAGAATCTCCGCGTTCTACGTTGCGTCGAGTCCTTTCTAACGTTCAGGTTAAGTCGGATGACGACGGCGGGCTAACAGTTACTTCAAATTTTGTTGTTTACCGTTCGCAGGGTTCTACCTTGCAGGTCTTTCCTGCGCATGCAGAATATTTGCTAGAGAGGAGTGGAGAGGCCAATTTTCTAATTCGGCAAAAAAGGGTTGTGTTAGATCTTGAAGAGCTTCGCCCCCATGGGCGCGTTGCATTTATTCTTTGAACAGGGATCTCCGATATGAATGAGCCAACTGTCGCCCGACTACCGGATGATCTGGCCCGAACCGTTGCAGACCCAAAGTCCTATGCGGAGTGGGATAGTCTCCATGAAACGCTCAAACTAATTCGTAGAGATTATCCTTTCGCCCGTGCCACGATTGAAAACTATAATCCGTTCTGGGTTGCATCTACTTACAAGGATATACAGGAAGTTGCGAAAAACAATGATGTATTTCTAAGTGGCCTCGGGCCGCTGATAGACAACGATACCGTAAAGGCAGCAAAGGCAGCCGGACAGGAAGCGACCTTTCGAAGCATCGTGGCGATGAACCCACCCGATCATGACAAGTACAGAAAGTTGGCGCAATGGTGGTTTCAACCCAAAAACCTGCGGCCATTGGAAAATAGGATTAGAGGGATCGCGCGAGACTACATCGACAAGCTGGCTGATCTTGGGGGCACCTGTGATTTTGTTAAAGACATTGCCTACCACTATCCTCTGCTCGTTGTTATGAATGCACTCGGTGTTCCCGCAGCGGATGAACCCAGGATTCTTAAATGGACACAGCAGTATTTTGGTAATAATGATGCCGAGTTAAACCGAACCAGCTCAAGTGTGTCAGTACAGGAATCAGCAGGTTCAGTCGCTGATGTGATCCGTGAGACTAACGCGTACTTTAAGGTTTTTTCAGATGCGAGAAGGCGTGAACCGACCGATGACTTAATCTCTGTGATTGCCAATTCTACGATTGATGGAGAATCAATTAGTGATGTCGACGCGATGGGGTATTACATCAGCGCAGCATTTGCGGGGCACGATACAACTTCTTCTTCTGTATCCGGTGGCATGTGGGCACTCTGTGAAAATCCTGATCAATTCGAACGGGTGAAAGCTGACCTTTCGCTGATACCTTCACTAGTTGAGGAATCGATCCGTTGGACAACGCCGATACATCAATTTACGCGTATTGCTGCTGCAGACTGCGTTGTTCATAACCAACAGGTGAAAAAGGGTGATTGGGTGGTGCTATGTTTTCCTTCAGGAAATCGTGATGAGGCAGCTTTTGACAAACCCTTCGAGTTTATAATCGATCGAAAACCCAATCGACATATTGGCTTTGGTTATGGCCCTCATATCTGCATCGGCATGCATCTGGCAAGAATGGAGATGAGAATTTTTTTTGAAGAATTGATTCCGCGACTAAAATCAGTTTCACTCGCAGGTATACCTACCAGAACAATTACCAATTTTGTCGGCGGGCCAAAATCTTTACCCATTCGTTATGAGCTCTCTTAGGTAATCTCGCTACTGTCTAACACTGATGTGTTCCCAGTCAGTATTTTTTTCATCGGGTACGACTGTTTATAGGTTAAGTATGATGATCACAAATGGCAATGGAACATCACAATGACTGGTCCACCGCCGCTGGAGGAAGTTAGAACGCAGGAAAACTAAATGGGGCCAAACACGCCCCCACTATTTAGACGACTGCAGTGTTGATAGATTAATTAGGTCTTGGAGGGCTTCAGGAGAAAGCCCCCAGGACTCGTCGAGAACAAGGTCATTTTGTTCGGCTAAAGAAACCTCCGCTGTTGGCGCCGCCGCAGGTGTTCGCATAAATCTGGGCGCTGGTGCTGGTTGGAGATGCCCATCGACATTAATAAATGCTTCCCGTGCTTTGTTGTGGGGGTGCTCAATGGCATCTGGTATTGATAAGACAGGCGCGAAACAACTATCCGTGCCCTCCATTATGACAACCCACTCAGCTTGAGTCTTTGATCTAAATGTTTTAGCCAGTTGATCGCGGAGCAACGGCCAGGATCCACGATCATTTTGACGCGGTAACCCCGCGTCGCTCAATCCTGTCAGTTCCAGCATCTTTTTGTAAAATTTCGGTTCAGCTGCGGCAATGCTGATATATTTTTTGTCAAACGTTTCATAGACAGTATAGTAGGGCGCTGAGCCGTCAAGAATGTTCTCTCCACGTTCGTCACTCCACAAACTGTTAGCCTTCAAACTGTGGATGTAAGTCATCATCGATGAAACACCGTCTACCATAGCTGCATCAACAACTTGTCCCTCACCTGAATGCCTGGCTTCGATAATCGCCGCAAGAATTCCGAGGGCCAATAACATGCCGCCACCAGCAAAATCTCCCAACAGGTTTAGAGGAACCGGCGGTGGACCTTCCTTGGAGCCCATGGAGTGAAGCGCACCAGTGAGCGCAATGTAGTTTAGATCATGACCCGCAGCTTGTGCTAATGGGCCGTTTTGTCCCCAACCCGTAATTCGTCCATACACCAGTCTTGAATTCCGTGAAAAACAAGCCTCTGGTCCTAGCCCCAACTTTTCCATGACGCCGGGTCGATAACCTTCAATTAGCGCGTCTGCGTTAGAGATAAGGTCCATTAAGGCGGATTTCCCTGGCTCTGATTTCACGTCAAGCGGAATTGAGATTCGATTTCTGTTCAGAAAGTTTGTCGATACACCAACATTGGCCTCCAAGGGAACAGGTCTGGCTATTCTGAGGACATCGGCTCCCATATCCGCTAGCAGCATCGCGGTATAGGGACCGGGTGCCAGTCCTTCCATTTCAATGATTTTTAAGCCTTTAAGCGGGCCCATATTTAGCTCTCCTTGTAGAGAATCATTATACCCCCGTTCGAATGTTAGTTCTCAACGATCAATAGTTAGGGGACAATTTCTTTTTGAGCGATCAAGCTAAGGGAAAGACCCGATCTCTGAAGGCTAAAACGAGTCAAGATCTTCCGCAAACGAAACTGGACCCTCGTAGTGTTTTGCGATGACTTTACCGGCTTCATCAATAAACTGATCGGCAATCGCATTGTGGGTTAGCACCAGTTTCTTAACAGCTGACCGTTTAGCGATCAGTCCTGCTTCCTCCGGGGAGACGTGTTGTCGCTGAAAATGATTCATGATGGCGGATAATGCACGTTCGGGCACATCTGGTCTGGTTACTCGAATACTATTCAGTGATTTCTGCGGCATCATGATTTCACAAATCAGGAGATCAACACCTTCCGCCAAATTTTCGAGCGCTTTACTCGGGCCGGTATCTCCCGAATAGACAATGGAGCGATCGGGCAGATCAAACCTGAAACTG
>JABGVY010000554.1 GCA_018645845.1 Gammaproteobacteria bacterium
AGGCGACGTAGTTGCTAAACAGGATATCCTTGCCGACGGCCCTTCCATTGATATCGGTGAATTGGCGCTTGGCCAGAATATTCGCATCGCGTTTATGACCTGGAATGGCTATAACTTTGAGGACTCGATCCTAATCTCTGAGAGGGTCGTGAAGGAAGATCGGTTCACTACGATTCACATTCAGGAGCTGACTTGTATAGCGCGCGATACTAAGTTGGGGTCCGAGGAAATTACCTGTGATATCCCGAATGTCGGTGAAGGCGCACTGTCTAAGCTCGATGAGTCAGGTATTGTTTACATCGGCGCAGAGGTAGAGCCGGGTGACATTCTGGTTGGTAAGGTAACGCCAAAAGGCGAAACCCAGCTGACGCCAGAAGAAAAGCTCTTGAGAGCGATCTTTGGTGAAAAAGCGTCGGATGTGAAAGATACTTCGCTGAGAGTACCCAGCAGCTATACCGGCACAGTGATTGATGTGCAGGTGTTCACTCGTGACGGCCTGCCCAAGGATGCACGTGCCCTTGATATCGAGCGCTCCGCACTCGACGAAGTCCGCAAGAACATCGACGAAGAATTCCGGATTGTCCAGACCGCAACTTTTGAACGATTGACCGAGTCATTGGTGAACCAGAAAGTTATTGCCGGCCCTGAGTTGAAGAAAGGCGACAAGATAACCCGGGACTACCTGGCAAATCTTGAATCAGAGAGTTTCTTCAAACTGCGGATGGAGAAGGACAACCTTAACGATCTGCTCGAGCAGGCAGACTTAAGGCTCAAAGAGCGCCGCAATGATCTGGATGAAAGTTTTGAAGAAAGCAAAGGCAAACTCGAATCAGGGGACGATCTGGCGCCCGGTGTACTGAAAATCACCAAGGTTTACCTTGCAATCAAAAGGCGAATTCAGCCAGGCGATAAGATGGCAGGACGTCATGGTAACAAGGGTGTGATCTCTGTCATTAAGCCTATTGAAGATATGCCGTACGACGAGAACGGTGAACCGGTTGATATCGTGTTGAACCCGCTTGGTGTACCGAAGCGAATGAACGTCGGGCAGATTCTTGAGACCCATCTAGGGTGGGCCGCCAATGGTCTTGGTATCAAGATCGGTGAAATGCTGGACACCCAGCGCCAAGCTGCCGACATCAAGGACTTCCTGGAAAAGATCTATAACCAAAGCGGCCGGATCGAGAATCTTGATGAGTTTTCAGATGATGAGATCCTTGAAATGGCAGACAACCTGCGTAGCGGTGTGCCAATGGCGACGGGTGTCTTTGATGGCGCCAATGAATCAGAGATCAAGGCGATGCTTGAGCTTGCTGACTTGCCAGCTGACGGTCAGTGCGTGCTGTATGACGGTTGTACTGGTGAACAGTTTGATCGGCCAGTCACCGTTGGTTACATGTACATGCTGAAATTGAATCACCTTGTTGACGACAAGATGCATGCACGATCGACAGGTTCCTATAGCCTCGTAACGCAACAGCCGCTAGGCGGTAAAGCCCAGTTTGGCGGTCAGCGATTCGGGGAAATGGAGGTTTGGGCACTTGAAGCCTATGGAGCGGCCTATACGCTTCAGGAAATGCTGACGGTTAAGTCGGATGACGTTCATGGTCGAACCAGGATGTATAAAAACATTGTGGATGGCGATCATAGAATGGAGCCGGGTATGCCTGAATCATTCAATGTGTTGGTGAAAGAGATTCGTTCACTGGGTATCGATATTGAACTAGAGAACGATTAGCGTCGTTCTCACCCAATATTGACTGACGACATAGAATTGAAATAAAGGTCAGGTTTCGGCCTGACGTGGAGAAAAGCCTTGAAAGATTTGCTGAACATACTGAAAGCACAAGGACAGTCAGAAGAGTTTGATTCGCTTCGAATCGGACTCGCTTCGCCTGATTTGATCAGGAGTTGGTCTTACGGCGAAGTTAAAAAACCTGAAACGATCAACTACCGTACGTTCAAGCCTGAACGTGATGGCCTTTTCTGTGCCAAGATTTTTGGCCCGAACAAGGACTATGAGTGTCTTTGCGGTAAGTATAAGCGGCTCAAGCATCGTGGTGTTATCTGCGAAAAATGTGGTGTCGAAGTGGCGCTTGCGAAAGTACGTCGTGAGCGTATGGGCCACATCGAGCTCGCTAGTCCTGTCGCCCATATCTGGTTCCTGAAGTCACTGCCGTCCAGAATCGGCCTGCTGATGGATATGACGCTGCGCGATATCGAGCGAGTATTGTATTTCGAATCATTTGTGGTGATTGACCCTGGTCTGACAACACTGGAAAAACGCCAGCTGTTGACCGATGAGCAGTACTACGAAGCGCTTGAAGAATTTGGTGATGAGTTTGACGCCAAGATGGGCGCCGAAGCGATCCAGGGGCTGATGGAAGATATGGACCTGAATGAGGAGGTCCAGACGATTCGTGAAGAACTTCCACAGACAAACTCTGAAACCAAGATCAAGAAGCTGACCAAACGGCTCAAGTTGATGGAAGCGTTTGATAAATCAGGTAACGAACCTGAGTGGATGATACTCACTGTTCTGCCGGTTCTTCCGCCTGATCTTCGGCCATTGGTGCCGCTTGAAGGTGGACGTTTTGCGACCTCGGACCTGAACGATCTGTACCGTCGGGTCATCAACAGGAACAACCGTCTGAAGCGGCTGCTGGACCTCTCCGCACCTGACATTATCGTGCGTAATGAGAAGAGAATGCTGCAGGAAGCTGTAGACGCGCTGCTGGATAATGGTCGACGCGGTCGAGCCATTACGGGCACTAACAAGCGCCCACTTAAGTCACTGGCAGACATGATTAAGGGTAAGCAAGGACGATTCCGTCAGAATCTGCTTGGTAAGCGAGTGGACTATTCTGGTCGTTCGGTAATTGTTGTTGGGCCGACGCTACGACTCCACCAGTGTGGACTGCCCAAGAAAATGGCGCTTGAGCTGTTCAAGCCGTTCATTTTTGGCAAGCTTGAGGCGAGAGGGCTTGCGACAACGATTAAGGCAGCCAAGAAAATGGTCGAGCGGGAAACAGCTGAAGTCTGGGATATTCTCGCCGATGTTATTCGCGAGCACCCGGTACTGCTGAACCGTGCACCAACACTTCACCGTTTAGGTATTCAGGCATTCGAGCCTGTGTTGATTGAAGGTAAAGCGATCCAGCTTCATCCTTTAGTCTGTACTGCCTACAATGCTGACTTTGATGGCGACCAAATGGCTGTTCACGTTCCGCTGACGATTGAAGCTCAGCTAGAAGCGCGAGCGCTCATGATGTCGACGAACAATGTATTGTTACCTGCAGACGGGCAACCAATTATTGTCCCATCACAGGACGTCGTTCTGGGCGTTTACTGGATGACAAGGGAGCGCGTGAACGATAAAGGCGAAGGTATGGTCTTCGCAGATATCCACGAAGTTTCGAGAGCGTATCGATCAGGTCAGGTTGGGCTTCAAGCTCGGGTTAAAGTGCGAATTGCAGAAAAGCGCTTCAACGATGATGCTGAGCTGGTTGAGTCTACGCAGATTGTTGACACAACGGTTGGTCGAACACTGGTTTATGAAATCGTGCCCGACGGGATGGCGTTTAGCCTCGTAAACAACACCATGGGCAACAAGGATATATCTGCGTTTATCAATCTTTGTTACCGGTC
Source organism: Gammaproteobacteria bacterium (assembly GCA_018645845.1). Classification (GTDB taxonomy): domain Bacteria; phylum Pseudomonadota; class Gammaproteobacteria; order Pseudomonadales; family Azotimanducaceae; genus UBA9659. Next base: position 3,649 of record JABGVY010000554.1, read on the forward strand.
TGTTGGTTTGAAAGCGACCGTTATTTTTGCTGACCAGCTAATGTACATGGGGTACGAATATTCAACTCGTTCGGGTGCGTCTATTGGCGTAAATGACTTTGTCATTCCAGACGAAAAAGCGCCGATCATTGCTGAGGCTGAGGGAGAAATCCGCGAAATTGAATCTCAGTTTGCCTCTGGCCTGGTGACTCAGGGTGAAAAGTACAACAAGGTAATTGATATATGGACGCGTGCTAACGATATGGTTGGTGCGGCCATGATGGACAACCTGTCGAAAGAAGTTGTTAAAAATCGAGAGGGCGAAGACGAAGAGCAGAGCTCTTTCAACAGTGTCTGGATGTATGCAGACTCAGGTGCACGAGGTAGCCCCGCTCAGATCAGGCAGCTCTCAGGTATGCGAGGGTTAATGACCAAGCCTGACGGGTCGATTATTGAAACACCGATTACTGCAAACTTCCGAGAAGGGCTGAATGTGATGCAGTATTTCATTTCAACCCACGGTGCTCGTAAAGGACTGGCGGACACGGCGCTTAAAACCGCTAACTCCGGGTACCTGACTCGACGACTTGTTGATGTTGCCCAGGATCTGGTTGTCACAGAAGTTGATTGTGGTACCGACAGAGGCATGCTGATAAGTGCTGTGATTGAGGGCGGTGACGTTGTCGTGGCGCTGGGTAATAGGGTTCTTGGTCGGGTTGTGGCAGAAGATGTCATGACCTCGGACGGCAAAGACGTGCTCTTACCCAGGGGTTCATTTATAGATGAACGGCTTGCAGACGTCATCGAGGACTCCGGTATCGATGAAATGGTCGTGCGTAGTCCGATTACCTGTGAAACACGATACGGCATATGTAGTAATTGCTACGGACGTGATCTGGGTCGTGGTCACATTATTAACATTGGTGAGGCCATCGGTGTTATTGCTGCGCAGTCAATTGGTGAGCCAGGAACACAGCTCACCATGCGGACGTTCCACATTGGTGGTGCGGCGTCCAGGGCAACGGCGATCGACAACGTCCAGGTCAAACACGCCGGTAGTATTCGCCTTCATAACCTTAAGACAATCACCAAGACCAGCGGTGAATTGGTTGCCGTTTCCCGTTCTGGTGAGATTGCGGTAGCTGATGATGAAAGCGGTAGGGAGCGAGAAAGATACAAGCTGCCTTACGGGGCTGTATTGAAGAAAGGTGAAGGTGAACACGTTGAATCTGGCGAAATCATTGCAAACTGGGATCCGCATACTCACCCAATTGTCTCTGAAGTTCAGGGTAATGTTGTATTTGAGGGTATGGAAGAAGGCATCACGATTCGAAGACAGGCCGATGAGCTGACTGGACTGACCAGCATATCGACGATCGATCCCAAAGATCGGCCGAGTGCAGGTAAGGATACCAGGCCGGCAGTACGTCTCGTGGACGACAATGGTGAAGCATTGAACCTCGCAGGCACAGATGTGCCGGCTCATTACTTTATGGAAGCAAACGCAATCCTTAGTCTGGAAGATGGGGCGCATATCGAGGCGGGCGACGTTATTGCCCGTATTCCTCAGGAAAGCTCAAAAACTCGTGATATCACGGGTGGTTTACCTCGGGTTGCCGATCTCTTCGAGGCTCGAAAGCCAAAAGAGGCGGCGGTACTTGCAGAAATCACCGGTACGGTGAGTTTCGGTAAGGAAACCAAAGGTAAGCGCAGGCTCGCGATTACA
>JABGVY010000555.1 GCA_018645845.1 Gammaproteobacteria bacterium
AAAGCGGCTTCTACCCGGACTCAAACGGGAATTACCTGTTGTTAGATGGCGATGCCGCACATAACGAAGCCCAGATTTCGAGCTTTTCAGACTCAGACTTTGCCAGTATGGAGGTCTTCGATGAGATCGTTGCAAAGGCAGGAAGTGTCCTTTCGACCCAGTGGCTGCGCGAGCCCCCCCAACTCCACGGTGGTGGACTTCATGATCTGGTGAACAGTATTAAACTGGGACTTGATATTCGCAAACTCGATAGCGACGATCGCTGGCGGTTTCTACAGCTTCTACTTGGACCACCCAACACGCTCATTGAGCGGTGGTTTGAAAGTGAAAAAATCAAGGCGCTGATTGCAGCCAGAACCACACCGGGGAATTACGCTTCGCTGCATCAACCGGGCGCGAGCCTTGCGATGTTGCACCATGCCGTTGGCGAGGTGGCCGGTGGGAAGGGTGACTGGGGCCTGGTGCATGGAGGGATGGGTGCTATCACCCAGGCAATGGCAGCTTCAGCACAAGACAAAGGGGTTGTGATTAAAACCAACGCGTCCGTGACATCTGTGATTGTTGACGAGGGCCGGGCCTCGGGAGTCCGAATGGAAGACGGCGTTGAACTACGCGCACCTATTATCGTTGCCAACACTGACCCAAACCGTACCTTTCTCAAACTGGTCGGCGCTGAACATCTACCGGAGAGCTTTGCACGGGACATCGAAGTTTTCAGGCAGGAATCTGCATCGCTGAGAATTAATCTCGCGCTCAGTGGTCTGCCTGATTTCGCCTGTCTGCCAGGTACCGAGATCGCGCAACATCATCGCAGCAGCATTATGATTGTTGAGAGCAAAGATCATGTCGAAAATGCCTACCAGTCTGCAAAACGTGGTATCCCGGCGACGCCACCCATCATTGATGCTCTGATCCCCAGCACAATTGACGACACCTTGACTGATGAACCCGGAACCCATGTCATGAGCCTGCTCTGCAAATATATGCCGTACGATCTTGCTGATGACAAGCACTGGGATAATGAGAAAGAGCGTGTGTTTCAACAGATTCTGGATTACTTACAGAGGCTGATACCGAATATTAGAGATATCCTCGTTGGCTACCAATGCCTGACGCCCCTGGACCTGGAGCGAATGTTTGGTATGACACGCGGTGATATCTCGCACGGAAAACTTGAACCGGACCAGATGTTCAGCGTTCGCCCCCATCCAGATGCTGCGCAGTATGCGACGCCAATCGAAGGTCTTTACTTATGCGGCTCTGGAACGCATCCCGGCGGCGGGGTTACCGGCGCACCGGGTCGCAATGCAGCTAAAAAGATTCTGAGGGACCGCTAAGCCAAACATTGAAGATCCCTGAAGGCTGCGACTTACTGATCGAGGCGTGGAAAGCTTAGGTGCAAAAGGCTTACCTTCATATGGCAACGTGCACACGGATCGAAACTTGAATGCCCGCTCTCTAAAGTGCCGCTAGTCTCGCTGCAATGGCCGGATCTCCAGTTCCCAGCCGGCATGATCATCTGGACCGACCGGGCCAATCTTGCCCTCCGCGGACCGCAACAGTGTCCCCGGATCGTATACCGCACCTTCTTTCACAACATGTTTGATGTCTCGCGTCACTTTGATGTCATCAAGGGGATTACCTCGCACGATGACTAGATCTGCCAGTTTACTCACCTCTACTGAGCCAAGTTTTTTATCAATACCAAGCGCCCTGGCGCCATTAATGGTAGCAGCCCTTAATACGGCAGCTGGCGGAATCCCAGCATAGGTCATGGCGAGTAATTCGCGATGGTAAGCAAAACCTGGCAACAGGCTTGTGTACACAGGTTCATCCGTGCCAACGACCAGCAAGTGCCCGCCACCGGCATCAAATAGTGACTTTAGTTCGAGAACACGCTGCGTGAATTCTTCATGGTCCGATTCCGGCGGTGGGTCGCCTCTCTTCTCGAGCAAGGCCTGCGTATAGGGAGTGAAATACCTCGCCTCATCCGTCCACAACATTTCTTCAGCGTGGGCACGTCGTTCATTAATGCCTCCATACATCTGCAGGTTGGCATCATAGTAAACATTATGTGCGAGTATGAGATCGATCATTTGGGGCATTTCAGCACTTTCGGGACCACCACTACCGAGTGTAAGTTGATGTTCAACACGATCAAGACCCATTAGAATCGCGTCCCGTAACTCCACATCGTATTTCCAGTCGTAGTTAGCCAGGTGTGCCGACGTTGTGATGCCGTGCTTGTGCGCTTGCTCGATGAGGATTTTCATCTCACCGGGGGTTGCCTGCTTGATCTTGATACTGATGACACCCTGCTCAGCCCAGTAGTCAACCTCATGACGAATTTCGTCTTCCGTGATGTCGTTGGGCCAGCCGATACATTCATCCGACGCCAATCCGATATTGTATTCACATCGAAATGCGCCGAAATAAGGGCCCGACATGAACAACCGCGGACCGATGGATTCGCCGGCAGCAATTCGATCACGTTGAGCCTGCACGCGCTCAGGATAATATTCACCAGCCGACCAGGTGGACGTCACGCCGTTTGCGAGGAATACAATGCCGTTGGTTACGACTTCTTCAACTCGACCCTTGTCAACAAGATCCAAATTGTAATGGGCGTGCAGGTCGATCATGCCTGGCAGTACCGTGTCATTATCTGCCAAATCGATCACATTAGCCGTTCTGAGTAACTGTTGCTCGACATCGGCATCTACAGCCGTAATCTTGCCACCACGTATGACAATACCTGTGTTGGGTCGACGTTGGTCACTGACACTGTCGAATAACCAACCACCCCGAATCACCAGAGACCCTTCCTGCGCCTCAGCTCGCTGTGCCATCACCAGTTGTGTGACGAACACAATCAACATCATGTTGCTAAATAGTTTCATGGTCTTCTCCGAATCAACATGAGTGCCCCTCGAAAAGTTAGCCGGCACTACCAGATGCCCTGACTCCGTAACTTGCGGCTCGTCACTTCGATGGCCTGCCGCAGCGTATCAACAATAAAATCGATGTCCTGTTCAGTACAGATAAGCGATGGAGACATCACGTTTAAATTAACGATGGGCCGCACGATCAGCCCAAGCCTGTCCGCTTCATTAGCTACCAGCTTGCCAATATCCATCTCCTCTGGAAACGTTTCTCTTGTGGTCTTGTCTTTCACGAATTCGACGCACGCCATCAAATGCGTGCCCCTGATATCGCCAACCATATCCAGAGCGTGCAATTCCCCGAGCCTTTCAAGGAAGTAAGGGCCCACTTTGCGAACATGATCCAATATATCTTCTCGCTCCATGATCTCTATGTTTTTCAGTGCAGCGGCGGCGGCGACAGTGTGAGATGAATAGGTGTATCCATGAGCAAAATAACGTCCATGACCGGGTTCGCTTATTACATCCCATATTCTGTCGGAAAAAATGCACGCGCCCAAAGGGATGTATGCAGAAGACAACCCTTTTGCGGATATCAAAATATCCGGTTGTATATCGAATAGCGCCTCGGAGACAAACCACTCACCGCAGCGTCCAAACCCAGTCACAACCTCGTCTGACCAGTACAAAATATCATTTTGGCGGCAATAGTCTGCGATGCGTTTCAGGTAGTTCCCGGGGGGTAGAACGACACCACCCGTACCCATGATGGGTTCTGCTAAAAATGCGGCAATGGTATCCGGGCCGCCAAGCTCGTTTATTTTCTGAAGGAACTCTTCAAAAAGTTTGTCTGCAAAATCAGCCTCAGACAGACCATTGCCATAACGATAGTGATTGGGAGAGCTGAGATGATGAATGTTCTCGTCTGGCCCCATGTAATTCATTTCATCAATCCGGTCGCCCTTCTTGCCACCGAGAGACATGGCCACATAAGTGGTGCCATGATACGCATCGGTACGGGATAGTATGTGTTTCTTGCCCTTGTTGCCTTTGCAGGCATGATAAAACTGAACTAGGCGAAAAGCTGAGTCGTTAGCTGTAGAACCCCCGCAGGTTAAGTGAACGTGGTTCAGGTCACCGGGCGCGAGTTCCGCAAGCTTTTTTGCCAGCCGGGTAGCAGGTACATTCGTCATATCGGTAAAGGGATTGGCAAAGTTGCAGGTGAGTACCTGCTGCGCGATCGCATCAGCCATTTCCTTACTGCCGGCACCAATGTTTACACACCACATGCCGCCAATAGCATCGACATACTTTTTACCATCCGTGTCCCAGACATTAATACCTTCTGCCCGTTCAATGGGAAGCGCCCCCTCTTCTAGCGTGTCGAAGTTCAGGTAAGGGCGCAGGTGATGCGCCTTGTCCATTTCTATAATCTCTTCTGTCAGCGGCAGGGCATTCTTCATGTCGGATGATCCTATAGTGAGTACTCGTATCGGGTCGTAATCTGGCAAGACACTACATGAAAAGGCGCAAGTTGTAAGTATTCAGGCCTACTCTTGCCAACCGTGCCTCTTCACTGGTGTCCCGCGCAACGCATATGAGGTACTGATGATCGGCGCAAGCGGATACAGCGTTTCGGGCGCCAGGGCAATCAGACGATTTAACCTGGTATAGGCATAAAACCGGGGGTGGTTTCCACCATTTCTGACCGTATACTTCAGGCCCTTGGTGAGCAGCAAGATCGGGCAGCAAATAATGAGATTTCTACTACTATGTTTTATCGCGTTTTCCGTGATCGCAGAAGATGCAGATCCTGATGTTATCTACAACTATCACAAGATCAACGACACACTGAGCACGGCTGGGCAACTGTT
>JABGVY010000321.1 GCA_018645845.1 Gammaproteobacteria bacterium
ATAAAAAACTAGTGGGTGGGCTTGGCATCATGCTGGATGATGTATTTGCAGGCCTCTATGCCCTGGCTGCTGTGCAGATACTAAACGGTGGCTTGCAGCAATTTATCCCCTAAGCAATTTATCCCCTAAGCAATTTATCCCTAAGCAATTTATCCCTAAGCAATTTATCCCTAAGCAATGGCTTTTAGTCGCACGCTATTAGGCTATTGGCTTCGATGTGGGTATGGACGAAAGTTACGCCATTGTATAGTGGCATAAATACCAACCGTCGACGAAGTAGGGTGATGAATATCATAGATACCACACGCAGAACGAGGCTAACCCTGGTTTTACTGCTGCTGCTTCCCCTTTCATCACGGGCCGTTGAAATTGAAGTGCGAGCGTTGTTCAGCGGTGCAGCGATGTTCGTGATTGATGGGCAGAATCAACTGCTGAAAACAGGCCAGGTTTCCAGATCAGGTGTCGAGTTGGTTGAGGCAAACCCCAAAGAGGCTATAGTTCGTATAAATGGCGAAATTCGAACGTTGCAGCTAAGCGGTAGAATCTCTTCGACGTTTGAAAAACCAGAAAAACCCCGGGTAATGATTAAAGTAGCGGAGAACCGTCAATACATTACTACGGGGAGCATCAATGGTCGTCCTGCTCGATATCTTGTAGACACCGGCGCTAATGTTGTTGCGATCAATGCGAATATGGCGAAAACGCTAGGCCTTAGCGTCGAAGAAGGCGTCGAGGTGTCCGCGTCTACAGCCAGCGATGACCTCGAGGTTACAATGGTGATACTCAAAGAGATGACCGTAGGCGAAATTAAGCGGAACAACGTACAGGCAATCATCATAGATGGTGAGAACCCGAAGGACATTCTCCTTGGCATGTCCTTTCTTCAGCACGTTGATATCAGTGAGAAGGCCGGGTTGATGGTGCTAACGAGTAAGCTATGAGTCGTTTTCTATTGCCGGATCAACTGCTAAACTGATGGGCCTTTTTCGCACCGGAGGCTTCGTTGCCTGCTACCTTTGTCGCATCCTGCCGCTTACCCACGCCATTTGGGGAGTTCTGGATGCACGGCTTTGAAGATGCGGATACCGGCCAAGAGCACATCGCATTGGTGCTGGGCGATGTGGCTAACGCGGATGCGGTGCTATGTCGCGTGCATTCGGAGTGCCTCACGGGGGATTGCCTGTTTAGTATGCGTTGCGATTGTGGGTCACAACTCGAGTTTGCGATGCGCTCTATTTCTGAAAATGGTTCTGGTGTGATTCTTTACCTGCGCCAGGAAGGGCGTGGTATTGGCCTGATTAATAAGATCCGTGCTTACGAACTGCAGGACAAAGGTGCAGACACTGTAGAGGCGAATGAAAAACTCGGATTTGATGCAGATCTACGTGACTACACGATTTGTAAGTCCATGTTTCTACATCTGCAGGTCAACAAGGTCCGGCTGATGACAAACAACCCGGTTAAGGTGCAGGCACTAAACAAGCTTGGTATCGAAATTGTTGAGCGCGTGCCCATCGAAACCGGCCAAAATGATCACAATGCAAGATACCTGGCGACCAAGGCGGGCAAGCTTGGCCACCTGTTCGGTGACCGTCATAACTAAAGCCGTAAGTTGATCTGTGACTCAAGATTAGCGGCTGTTAATCCGGCCACTTCTCGCATGTTTGCTGGTTCATCCTGATCGATAAATAGGTCGGGAACACCTAGGTTAAGCAGCTGGCATTCCAGAGCGTTGCTTACGACGTACTCATTAACTGCCGAGCCAGCACCGCCTGCAATGGCATTTTCTTCGATAGTAACCAAAAGATCGTGCCTGGCAGCAAGTTCAGTAATCAGTTCCGTGTCCAGAGGTTTTACGAATCGCATGTCGATGAGGGTCAAGTCGAGGTTCTCTGCGACCGTTTCGCTGATATTTCGCGTCGTGCCAAAAGCGAGGATAGCAGCACGTTTTCCTTCGCGGCAGATGTGCGCCTTGCCAAGCTGCACTGGTGGTTCCTGGGCACCTGTCGTTGCTGTGCCCCGGGGATACCTGACCAGGCAGGGGCCTTCGTACGTATAACCGAAGTCCAGCATCTGTTCCATCACAGCTCGATTTGATGGACTCATAATGACCATATTTGGAACCGCTCGCACGAAAGAGTAATCGAAGACACCGGAGTGCGTAGGTCCGTCCTCCAGCAGAGATGCTCGGTCGATTGCAAACAGAACATCCAGGTTCTGTATTGCCACATCATGGATGAGCTGGTCAAAGGCGCGTTGCAGAAAAGTTGAGTAGATAGCAACGACTGGCTTGGCTCCTCCCGTCGCAAGGCCTGCAGCCAGCGTGACCGCGTGTTGTTCGGCGATGGCAACGTCATGAAAGCGGTTCGGGAACTGCTCGGAAAACTGGCTTAACCCTGACCCTTCTTTCATTGCTGGTGTGATTGCGAACAAACGGGTGTCCGTCGCCGCCTTCCGGGTAATCCATTCTCCAAATACCGAAGAGTAAGTGGTCTCGCGATTTTCACTTTGCTTCTCAAGCTTGGTCAGCGAATGACTGGATACCGGCGAAGTCTCTGCAGGTGCATAACCTTTGCCCTTCTTCGTGATCAGGTGCAGTAGTTTAGGTCCGGAGTGCGCTTTTAGTGCATCAAGATTTTCAAGTAGGACATTGATGTCATGACCGTCCACGGGGCCGGTATAGCGAAAACCGAGATCTGTAAAGATACTGCCGGGGGTAGTATCGCGATCTTGCTCTTCGCGGTTTACTGGATCCGTGTTATCCAATTCGTAAGCTGAAATATTACGGGCGAAATAGTTTGCCAGGCCACCGACATTCTCTGAAATCGACATTGCGTTGTCATTGAGTACGACCGTTAAGTTTGCTTGACAGGCGGCTACATGGTTCAGTGCTTCAAAAGCCATACCCGCCGTCATCGCGCCATCGCCTATCACTACAACGGTTTGGGATTCTCGTCCTGCGTTTTTGTTGGCGAGTTCGATGCCGAGTGCTGCACTGATCGAAGTCGACGAATGCCCTGTGCCAAATACATCAAAGATGCTCTCGGATTGGCTTGGGAAAGGTGCCAGGCCGTCGGGTTGGCGGAGAGAGTGCATGCGCGCTCTCCGACCGGTCAGGATTTTATGGGGGTAAGTCTGGTGACCGACATCCCAGATGAGCTGGTCGATGGGGGTGTTGTACGAATAGTGTAGTGCAATTGACAGTTCAATGACGCCTAGGCCTGCACCAAAGTGTCCACCGGTTTGACCAACCGAATACAACAGGAAATGACGAAGCTCTCTGGCAAGGCCAGTCAGCTGTTCCGGTGCCAGCTTTCGAAGGTCAGAGGGGTCTTCGATGGTATCCAGTAAAGGAGTTTCAGGTCTTGAAGTAGGGATCTCGTTAAACATTGATAGGAATAGGCATGGGTATGGTTAGGAGTTTGACCTATGTATCCAGCGAAGAATGGTCGAGATCCTCGAAATCCTTTTCGGATATCTGGCCATTTTCTTCGATGAGTAATTTCACCTTTTGCTCAGCTTTCACTAACGCCTGTTGGCACTGCCTCGTGAGTTTGATCCCTTCCTCGAAGGTCTTTAGAGACTCTTCCAGTGACAGGTCTCCTTCTTCCATCCGTTCGACCAGTTGTTCCAGTTTTTCAAGTGACTGTTCAAAGGGGTAGCTTTTCTTTGCTGCCATAACGCGGGCTCGGTAGGTTAACTTCGGCACCTTACGTTTCGGCTGGCCGAAGGTCAATTGTGACTGGGGTTAACTGTGGGTTATGCTTCGCGGCCTGTAATGGTAGCTAAGGGTTTTAGATGAAGCAGTTTGTAAATGGTGTGTTGGTTTCGGCGTGTCTTGGCTTTGGGCAGTTTGCTCTGGCAGATGGAGAGGTGGAGGCCCAATACAGGAAATCAGTGATGAAATCGGTTGGGGGCCACATGTCTTCAATGGGCGTTATTTTGAAAAACCAGGTGCACATGGGGGACCTGGTCATGCATGCCAGAGATCTTGCCGGTCTGGCAGATATTGCGCCGGAAGTATTTCCTGAAGGCAGTAATATTGAGAAATCGAAAGCGTTACCTGCCATTTGGGAAAACCCGGTGGAGTTCAGCAAAGCGATGGACCGGTTTATAGAGGCCGCAGAGGGTATGGCAACGGCGGCAAGTACTGAAGACATGTCAGAAATTGGCCCGGCCATTCAGGCCCTTGGCGGATCCTGTAAAGGTTGTCATGACGACTTTAAGGCTGAATGAAACTCTTGCACGAGGCGTGGGGGACCTTATAGATAGTTGATCAACCAGTAAGTGAATCCGGCGCAGGCAGCCAGTAGTAGTGAGGCACTGACGGATTCCCGCATAAAAGAAGGCTTGTCTGCAGATGCAGGCAGGCCCTTTTTGTATCCCGAGATCATCGGCAGTACTAGTCGTTCCCTTTGGTAAAGTTCGTGGAAGATAATCGCGATGAGATGCAGCCCTATCAGCACATAGAGTGCCTTGGCACAAAAGTGATGAACCGTGGTCAGCCTGTCGCTGGTGGCGTCATCGACCAGGTGCACCAGTGGGCCTTCCAGGAAAATATCGTCGTTAGCAAACAGTCCGGTCGTAGCCTGGGTCCCAAGCACCAATAGCATTGCGACTATACCGAGTGCGCCCAGCGGGTTGTGCCCCTTGATGCCAGACTGGTCTCTATTCAGTAGCTGTTTTGTATAGGGGATTAGTTGGGAGAGGTTAATGAACGATCGGAATCTGGAGTGAGTCGTCCCGATAAACCCCCAGGCTACCCGAAAGATCACCAGAGTGAGAATCCCGTAACCGGACATCATATGATAATCCATTTCCTTGAAACCGCCGTTGATCCCGGTATAAAGCGAAAATGCGACCAGCAGGGTAAGGGACCAGTGGAATAGGCGCAGAGGCAGATCCCAAACTCGCTGTTTTGGGGGCATAGATTTAGTCAACGTAACCGTCCATTCGCAAAGCCAATTAGTATGCCTATAGTGGGGGCGGCTAATCCAGTCGTCTATAGGATGGCACATTGAATAATGTGACAACCAACACGATCAGGCATGCGGCAGAAATGCCGACTGCCCACTGCGGGCCAAAGATGTCGGCTGCGACACTGATTGGGTACAGTGCGATGCTAAGGATCGACATTTCCAGCATGTAAATGCTCATGACCCGGCCCCTGAATTCGTCCGCGACATAGGTCTGTATCAACACGTTAGACAGAGACATGCGAGCAGCCTGGCCGAACCCGACGAACGTCAGCAACAAAACCGAAAGCCAGTAATGAGTCGAGGCGGCGAATCCAAGTAGCGCGATACCCATCAGCAGCGCCCCAGAAAGAAGGACACGGGCGCGCCGCTTATTCGGGAGTGAGGCCACCAGCAGGGAGCCGACAAGGGAACCGACACCTGATATAGAGATGAGCATACCCAGCTTATCCGGGCCGACATCCAAAACATCCTTGACGAAACCCGGCAGCAGCATGAAATAAGTCAGGCTGAAGAAGACCATCAGAAAGTTCGTGCCAAGCAACATGAAGATAACGGGTGTTCGGAACACATAGTCGAACCCGTGCTTTAACTCTAACAATATAGGAATAGTGGGGCCGCCGGCTCCCTCGTTGTCAGCCACTCTGACTTTGAACATCATCAGGGCGGTGAAAAGATACAATACCGACATCAATAAGTAGATCCATTTAGCGGGATCGATATTGCCGTCACCGCCGCCGAGCGCGGCAACCAGGCCGCCTGCCAGGCCCGGCAGCAGCAGCCGGGCGGTGTTCATGCCGGATGTACTCAGGGCAATGGCGTTGGTCATCAGATCCAGGCCCACTACATCCTTTGTCAGCGCCTGCCGCGAAGGCATCATGGCGTTCATGATAATACCCTGGAGAACCGAGGCGATCAGGAGATACTCGAATATCAGGGAGCCCTCAGCGATAAGCCAGGCGACCCAAAGGGTAACGAACATGTTGCAGATTCCCGACGCCTGGATGACCTGTGTTTTTTGCCTTACCCTATCTGCTACAACGCCGCCCAGGGGCGCAGCTATCACTCCAACTAATCCTCCGGCTGCTGTCATCCATCCTAGTTTTTCATAGCTGCCGGTTATCTCAAACACGAGCCAGCCGCGGACGAACATTTGAATGTTCATTGACGCGAAATTTCCGAACATGCTGACGAAGAACCAACGATAGTTTTCGATCTCAAAAGCTTTAAAGGTGCTGTGAAAGCGGCTTTGGGATCGCAGGGAAGAATTGCTCATTGGTTGGAGAGTAACATGCTTTCCAGCCCAATGATTAACCGACGACTTTACCTTGTCGCGGCTAGTGAGTGCTTATAGCTGGATACTGATCACTCGCGCAGTGACATTTTCTACGACATCATCGGGCCTGAAATGCCATCCTGAAGAAATACCGGTTCTGGAATTGGCCTGAACTGTGCCAAGAGTGCTGTGTTTTTCGGCCCGCTGACCGTTGATGACAGCAGTAAATTGCACCACAGCGGACCGTATGGGTATCCTCGTGGTATTAGTGATCGTCGCTACAAGTTTGCCGTTGTGGTCTGTGGGCACGGCCTGAATGTAATTCGATGGATTGTCCGCTATATCCAGTCGGATGTAATTGTCCATCGCAGTTTTGCTGAGCGGTCCTTCGCTCCTGGCGACAGCGGCGAAATATTTTTTAGCGGAATCCCGGTCACCCTCCTGCAACGCGAGTGTCCCCAATTCGTTGCTTGCAACGGAGGTCGGTAACAGTTGATTGCTTCGCTCCAGGTCCGCTCTTGCCTTACCCCTATTACCCAATTTTGAGTAGGTCAGGCCTCTGCCCAGATAGTATTGGTAATAGGTGTCATCGAGTCTGAGTGC
>JABGVY010000556.1 GCA_018645845.1 Gammaproteobacteria bacterium
AACTGGATGACCCGGATCTGCGCCCGACACTGGACAAGCTACGCGACAGCTTCGGAACCATTTGGGAAGTTAACGACCTTGAATTGAGACTAGCCCTGGTTAATCAGGGCCTGGGCATGACTTACCTGGATGACAAAATCCTGGAAGAGCAACCTGAACTCGGCATCATTGATCACTTTTCTTTTTCGACGATCCCTCTGACATTTGGCATCTATTACCGAAGGGACAAGCAATTATCCAAGGGTGGGCATCAGTTCATCCGGATTTGCGAGGCTTTTTCATTCTAGCGGCAATTTAATTCCAGACGCACTTTCCTGCTAGAACCAGTCGAACAGTAGCCTGATTGGACTCTGCAAAAAAACATCGATCAGGCCCGGACGGAACCGGCCGCAACATGTAGAAACATTTCTAACTCAAGCAGCCGCTTTTCTTTGATTGGCCACGACAGGTCATAGGTAACTGCCGTTTCGATGCCGATTACTTGTCGACTAACTCGCTGCGTCGCACAGCAAGGTATTCTCTCAATTCGGCCAGAACCCTTTTTGCTGCTTCATCCAGACCTTGTTCCAGTTTGTTGGCCCTCAGCTCAAGCTCATCGATGGCTTGCCCGCCTGACCATTTTTCGGCACAAAATGTTCGCCATCGGTTTAATTCGGCTTCATCTAACAACTCTGGGTGGTTCCTTCCCCTAAACCTGAACAACATTTCATCCAGACGATCATCCTGAAACCGACCCTCAAAGCGTCCGAGTTGCTCCGGAGGAACCGCAAGTAAATCTGACATGGTGTTACGATCCGCATCCGAGAAAAAACCGCCCTGGTAAAGCTGGAAATCAGGATCTTCCGAATCTGCGAAATGATTCCTGCCGTAAACTTCCTGAATCTTTTCAACCAGCCCTGCAACCCCCGTTAACTGGATTGCCCGCGATTCGCACTGGCTCCGATCTATCCCAAGCCGTCCGGCGCAATCATCATTTAAGGTCGCAAGGGGAGCAACAAAGGGACATCGATTGATATGAATCGTTTTTAATGCAATCCGTTGCTCGTTTTCTTCAAGCTGGTCATTAGGGGTAAAGACAAGTCGCGCCAGTTCAGCTGCAGAGGCAGATATCAGCGCTTCCGGTGCCTGCGACAGATCGAAACAAATTATCCCATTGCTGTTGCCTGGGTGCTGGCAGATCGGCATCACCAGGGCGGTACAACCCCTGGATGCCGGGTACATGGAAGAAACGTGCACAATCGGGTTCTTACCCAGCGGATACAACTGCTGCAACACTGCCTTTTTGCTTCTGAGCCGGAACACGAAATCGTAAAGTTTGGGTTGTGCTGCCCGAAGGCATTTTGTGATCTCAATGGTCGCCCTGACATCTGCCAGTGCATCATGGGCATCAATATGCGCCAGCCCATTGGCACGGGCCATGTCTTCAAGCTTGAAACTCGGCGACCCATTCTCCTTTTTCGGCCAATTAAAGCCCTCAGGCCGCAGCGCATAGGCCGCACGAAACAGATCAATCACATCCCAGCGTGAATTGCCATTTCGCCATTCACGGGCATACGGGTCGTGAAAGTTTCGGTACAACATCTGTCGCGTAAACTCGTCATCAAACCTGAGGCTATTAAAACCAACGACACAGCTCTCGGGCTGGTTAAATTGTTCAAGTACCTTTTCTGTAAAGGCACGCTCGATTACGCCTTTTTCCTGAATCTCGACCAGACTGATACCGGTAACCAGCAACGCTTCCGGTTGCGGCAGAACGTCAGTACCGGGCCTGCCCAGGAAGTTCTGCGGCGACTTAATTTCATTTAGATCCAGATCGGTCCTGACCCCTGCAAACTGCAAGGGCCGATCCAGGATAGAGTCAATGCCAGTGGTTTCCAGATCGTACCAGTAAAGAGTTTCGGCCATATCGTGCTCTGGGATCAGTTCTACTAAAGGACAGATCGTCTAGTGTGTATAATCCCAGCTTTTTGGTCAAAGGCATTCCATGACCTTATCTAAAAATTTTATCGGCCTTACACTCGGTCCGCTCCTTGCGGCGGTGGCTTTTTTTACCCTTCAGAGTTTCGGCTGGCAGGAAACTGCATGCTGGACTGCGGCAATTACGATTATTTGCGCAGTCTGGTGGATCTTCGAGCCCATACCCATACCCGCTACCTCTCTTATCCCGCTCGCTACTCTGCCAATCATTGGTGTGCTGACACCTGCCCAGGTTGGCGAAGCCTATGGCTCGCCACTGGTACTACTCCTAATGGGTGGTTTTATTCTATCCACGGCCATGGAAAAAAGCGGCGCGCACAGGCGAGTTGCTCTCGGCATGGTTAACCTGTTCGGCGGCAACAGCAGTCGCAGGCTCGTGTTTGGCTTTATGGCTGCCTCAGCAGTCCTGAGCATGTGGATATCGAACACCGCGACTACCCTGATGTTATTGCCGGTAGCACTCGCTGTGATCGAAAGGTCTGACGATGACAATCTTGCCATTCCCCTGCTACTGGGTATTGCCTACGCAGCCAGTGTTGGCGGAATAGGCACCCCTATAGGCACGCCACCCAACCTGGTCTTTCGAGAAATATATTGGGAGAACACCGGCATCGAAATCGGATTTTTAACCTGGATGAGCTGGGGTGTTCCCGTCGTGCTGATCTTTGTGCCCATTATCGCCTTGTGGTTAACCAGGCGGCTAAACCATCAGGGGCATGTTGATATGCCAAAGGTTGGTGCCTGGCAAACGGAAGAACGACGGGTATTTCTGGTATTCGCTTTCACTGCACTAGCATGGATTACCAGGAGTCAACCTTTCGGTGGCTGGAAAACCTGGTTCGATGTTCCCGGCGCAAACGACGCGAGCGTTGCCTTACTAGCGGTAGTCGCTATGTTCCTAATACCTAACGGCAAAGGCTCTCGACTACTGGACTGGGAGACGGCGGGTCGAATTCCTTGGGGAATGTTAATTCTATTTGGCGGCGGCATCGCTATTGCAAAAGCGTTTATTGTTTCGGGTATGAGCGCTGCACTTGGCAACGCACTGGCAGGAATCGCCGGCTGGCCAATACTCGCGATGATGGCAGTCATTTGCCTGTGTATTACGTTCCTGACAGAAATGACAAGTAACACGGCTACCACAACGCTAATGATGCCAATCCTTGCCGCTGCCGCTATCGCGGCCGGTATCGCACCCGAAGCCCTGATGGTGCCTGCCGCGATGAGTGCAAGCTGCGCATTTATGTTGCCCGTCGCCACTGCGCCCAATACCATAGTCTTTTCTACCGGTTGGTTTACCACCCGTCTGATGGCCCGCGAGGGGCTGGTGCTCAATTTTACAGGCGTCATCGTGATCAGCGTGATGTGTTACCTGCTGATGTAAAAGCACCAAGCTCTGCGTCACGCGCCGCTTGCGACATACTGGCGAGCCTTAAAAGCTCGAGCTTAAACTGTTCATAACCCAGCTTGTCCAGCATGGCCGTTAGCGGCGGAACCCATTCATTGTAGTCCGCCACTGTTTCCAGTTTTGCATTACTCATAGGCCCCTGCATCCATCGGTAAAACTCGTCACCACCTGTCCAGGTCTCACGTAACAGGGTATAAGCCTCGCGCATTCCCAGAAAGATGGACTGCTTTTTCACCTCCATTTCAGCCACTGGTATTCCAGAGCCATACAACGCGTCCAGCTGATTACGTGCCAGCATGATCAGATCAATGACCGAATCCCTTCGAGCCAGACTTAGCCTGTATCGATCAAACCGATGCGATTCACCGCGAGCCCGCAGCCATCGTTCCAGTGCATGCAACTCGATCGTCGTTGCCAGGCTTTCATTGAATCGAGTGTCATCTTTAATGTAGATAACCCGGTGTGCCAGCTCATGGAACAATAGCGCCGCGAGTTGTTCATCGGAACGAAACAGGAAGGTGTCGAGCAACGGGTCTTTAAACCACCCAAGTGTTGAATAGGCAGCCACGCCACCCACGAAGACTTCATAGCCTTTGTTCTCCAGGCGCTTTGCATACTTGTCCGCATCTTCTCGCTCGAAATAGCCGCGATAAGTCACGCATCCTGCTACAGGAAAACACGATTTTTTAAGCGCCAGTTCATAAGGTTTCGCCGCAAAAACATTCCAGACAACATAGGGCTCACCTGTCTCCACATAACTCCGATAAGCGCCACTGACCGGCAGGCCAATCTGGGAGGCAAAGCCCAATATCTGTCCGGCTGTTTCGATTCGGTCACGGAGCGCCGGGTCAATCTTTGATTGCAGTAGTTCATCGGTAGGCGTTCGACGCCACAACAGTGCGGCCTGACCTCTGGCTGCCTGCTGATAGAACTGGAAAGTTTCGCATCCGGACACAAGGGCCAGGAAACAAAACGCGATTAAGGCTTTAACTATTTCAGGCAATTCATGCTCCCTGAAAGACTGATTCATATGAAGGTTACAGCACAAATGGTACAAAGCGAGGCGGGTGCGCAGTAGCGACTGGAAAGGCCGCCTGATAAAGTACCGATATGTATACGGAACACTTTGGTCTTACCGAAGCCCCCTTTTCCATTGCGCCTAATCCGCGATATCTGTTTATGAGCAGACGCCATCGTGATGCGCTCGCCCACCTGCTCTTTGGTATTCAATCCGATGGCGGTTTTGTCCTGTTGACGGGTGAAGTAGGTACTGGGAAGACCACATTGTGCCGATGCCTGCTTGAACAGATCCCGGATGATGTCGAGACCGCATTCGTACTGAACCCCCTCGCAGGCAGGGGTCGTGCCCTTCTGGCCACAATTTGCAGCGAATTTGGTATCAAGTACCCTGCTAAGACGTCGCTGAAAATGTTGGTCGACCGACTCAACACCTATCTCATGGATAGTCACAGCAACCATCGGAAAGCGGTGCTCATCATCGATGAAGCCCAGAACCTTTCTTATGAACTCCTTGAACAACTGAGACTGTTAACCAACCTAGAGACAAACGAGCGAAAGTTACTCCAGATCATCCTGCTGGGGCAACCAGAACTACTGGAAATGCTGGAAGACAGACGCCTACGGCAGCTCAGTCAGCGAATCATCGCAAGATTTCATTTGGATGCTCTCGATTCAAAGGAAACCGAAGCCTATATTACCCATCGTCTGGCTATTGCTAATGGCCAACCGGAACTTTTCACACGATCTGCAATGAAAAGAGTGTACCGAATCAGCACCGGTATCCCTCGAGTTATTAACCTGATCTGTGATCGTGCCCTACTGGGGACCTACGCCGAGCACAAACAGCAGGTAACACCACGAATCATTAGTCGTGCTGCGAATGAGGTTCTTGGCACTCGCCGCACTGCTGCGAAGCCCATTCGGATAGTCGCCGTTGCCGCTGCCGTATTGCTGATGATCATGACCGTCTGGACCCTGCGTCCCTCAGAGAAGATGACGCCTCACGTTACCGAGACCGTGGCCAGCGAGCCCGCATCTGCAACAACATCGACCGCGCAGACACTGCCCGTTCCGGTACCAGCCAAACTCAGCATCCGGGGACATGCTTCTGCCTCCGATGCATATCACGACCTGTTCGCCCTGTGGGGAACCAGCTTTGACGACAAAGCATCAAACCCCTGCGAACTTGCCATAGCGATCGGGCTCAGATGTCTTGAAAGCATCGCCACGCTTCCAGAGCTGAGGGATCTGGACAGACCGGTTATTGTTCAACTAAACAGCGAGTATTTTACGCTTGCACAGATAATAGATGGCACCCTTACGGTGATCGCGGGATCAGACCAACTAAATCTTACCCAGGCTGAGTTTGAATCAAACTACAGTGGTATGGCCCAGATGCTGTGGCGCATGCCACCCGCTTATCAAGCACCGCTGAAAAAAGATGACCGTGGTGCCACCGTTGACTGGCTGGTGACACAACTGGACCTGATCGATGGTCATTCACCACCTATCCAAACAGGCTCCACTTTCAATGAATCACTGGAAGAGAGAGTGCGGGACTTTCAAAGAGGGGCCGGTTTATCCCCAAACGGTATCGTCGACCCCGTCACCTGGATACATTTAAATGACGTCGAAGCGATGAGTATTCCAACACTGTATTCACGAGACCAGGGGTAGCGTCATGTCCTATATTCTCGATGCGCTGAACAAATCGGAACAGGAACGTGAACGCAAACAAACACCGGGCCTGAAAAGCCTGCGGGGTGAACCCTCCCCCAATCGGTTCCAGCTCAGGCATTTCCTTTACCTGCTGGCACTACTCGCTATATTTAACTCCATTGGCGTTTTCATCTATTTCGGCAACAACTCCGAGCCAGAGACTACTATCGCGCCGCAGGCAAAAGGCCCTTCCGCAGACTTACTCGTGCCTGCCAACGCGGCCACAGTTGACACCCCTATGGCATCGTCAAATTTAACCGCGGCTAAACCCGCCGGATTTCCAGCCCCGCCTGCCGCGGGTAAAACCGTCGACATCAACGACCTGCCCAGCCAGGTGATTCGTCGGTTACCTGAGATTCAGATCACGACACATATTTTCGCTTCCGACTCGGACCTGCGCATGGTGAACATCAATGGCGTATCCAGAAAGGAGGGAGATCTTGTCACCAGCTCTCTACAGCTGGTGGAAATCACAGAAGAAGGGGTAGTGATGAACTTCGAAGGCTACGCCTACGCGATGAATATTCTTGAGGACTGGCAGAACAACCCATAGAAGGGCAGCAAACGCATTACTGAATCGGACTAGCGGAGGTTTGGATATTATTCTCGAGTTCGTTGAGCTTCTGTGAAATCTGCCGCCGGTGCGCATCAATTGAATCAATCGCAGCCTGCATTTCCTTCACCTGTCGGTCCAGCGAATTCTGGTTTCTCTTCGCCGCCCCCTGGACCACTGCCTGATCCTGAACCTGGCCCCGAAGCAAAGCTATTTCTGTAATCAATTCTTCATTGTCCTGCCGCAAGCCTTCCCGAAGGCCAGCCAATTCACTCACGATAACCTGGTACTGAGATGACATCTTCTTGACCGGCACACTCACTGAGTCTATTTTCGCCCCCAGGTCACGCTTTAGGCCCGCAATAGCGCGAACGTTCTTTTGAATATTAGGTTTATTCTGACGGTGAGACACCGCCCACAGCTTGTCTATCTCTGTGAAGTTTGTATTCATCTGGGCTTTCAGGTCCCGCAGAGTCTTGGAGACGTCGGTACCTGTCGCT
>JABGVY010000209.1 GCA_018645845.1 Gammaproteobacteria bacterium
CAAATGCACGACCACCGGCACCGGTTATACCAATCACACGTACACTTTTATCGGCGGCCGCGGTATCAACCGCATGGTGAAGCTCAGCCAGCACCGCTAGCGAAATGGCATTGTGCTTCTCTGGTCGATTGATGGTGATCAGTGCCAAAGGCGAGTCAATCTCGAGAAGAATGTTTTCCAGGTTCATTGCAGTTGAAATCATCGATTCTGGGGATGGCGAGGATACCTGATTAAATCAATGAAACGTAGGAAATAACCATAAACAGCCTCTATTTGGGCTCTGATGGTACTCATGCGGTCTGCCGACACCCCGGTCTGCCCCAACCTATTGCTTTCGGCAAGGCATACTCCGTTCATCAACAAAGGCAGTTCCTACAAACTAACCTTCTCGTGCTTAACCACCCCGCGGATATAGCAGTGAGGTGCTGAGGTACATTGCTTTGATTGAAAACACCTGCGATATTATTGGGTCATGGAAGTAAGCACTCAAATAGCAAACACAGAATCGCAAACAGCACCGATTCAACCCCTGGACGAAAAATTGCCGACAGTGATTGAATGGTTGCCGGATAGCCTCCTCCCGCTATGGGAAGTCAGCACGCATTACCCTCTCTTGCAGGCCGCGATTGTCGCATCTGTATTCTACGCGTTCGCGTTGGTGGTTCGTCTCGTTGTTTTCCGCAGCCTGGTTCGTCTATCAACAATGACGACTTCATTGGTCGATGATCACATCCTGCAGCACATGCATAAACCGGTTTTCGTCACGGTCATGTACTTTGGCTTATCACTAGCCGTTACCACGGCGCAGCTGCCATTTGGCACTCAACTTATCGTCAAGCTGCTACTGTCTCTAATAGTAGTCAGTTGGATGCTCGCCGCACTAAGGATAACGACGATAGTACTAGATACCCTGGGGGCGGGACATAAATACAATTTGATTGAGCCGCGCACCGTGCCGCTGATTGATCTTTCAATGAAATTGATCACCATACTGATTAGCGGTTACATCCTCTTGCTTATCTGGGGCATCAATCCCGTTGGCTGGCTTGCTTCAGCTGGTATTGTTGGTATCGCCGTCGGATTTGCCGCCAAGGATTCACTGGCAAACTTGTTCTCCGGCTTCTTCATCGTTGCTGATGCGCCCTACAAGCTCGGTGACTATATCAACCTTGATACCGGTGAACGTGGCAAAGTCTCTGCAATCGGTTTACGAAGTACCCGGCTACTGACTCGTGCCGATGTTGAGATCACCATCCCGAATGGCGTCATTGCGAATGCGAAGATCATCAACGAAAGCGGAGGACCTAACCTAAAGATGCGCGTCAGTATCGCCGTTGGCGTTGCCTACGGGACTGACCTGGATCGTTTGTGCGAGGTATTGACCGACCTTGCCGTAGCTCACCAGGAGGTCTGCATCGATCCGGCACCAAGGATGCGACTGCGCGGCTTTGGCGCATCAAGCGTCGACTTCGATCTATTGGTATGGATCGAACACCCAGAATACAGGGGACGTATCTCTCATGAGTTGTACATGAGAATCTACAAAACGCTGGGCGAAGAAGGCATTGAGATTCCCTATAGCAAGCAGGACCTCTACATTAAAGAGCTGCCAGACAACCGTTAAGATGACACGATGAGTGTCAACGTCTCAAAGAGACACCTGCTTATTTGGGACTCTATATTTGTAAGAAATTGCATTGTTTGATTCGCCTCAATACCTCACACACACAGGATACCAGCCAACACCTTTGAGGCCCTGGAAGCTAACCGAACGTTGCCAGCCGTTCAAAAAACCAAAACGTAGCGAAGATACCGGCAACATAACCACTCAATCGCTGGGATGAGGGCCCCGACAGATCATACTTATCGGCACTGGCTTTTTGAACACCCCGGAGCAGCAGGATCAATCCCGCAATAAATAACAATTGCCCTGCCTCTACGCCTACG
Organism: Gammaproteobacteria bacterium; assembly: GCA_018645845.1. Classification (GTDB taxonomy): domain Bacteria; phylum Pseudomonadota; class Gammaproteobacteria; order Pseudomonadales; family Azotimanducaceae; genus UBA9659. The sequence goes on from JABGVY010000209.1 coordinate 1,948, forward strand.
TTAAATGCAAACAACGCCATTAACGTATCGTTGCTTGGCAGGCCAATTTCTTGCAGCACGCTCGCAAAACCTAAGCCATGCAGAAGCCCAAAAACAGAGCTAACGGCAACCGGATAACGCCAGCTCAACGAGGCTCGGTTTTGTCGTGCCAGCTCCGCCGCAACAAAGATAATACTGAGCGCGATCAGCGCTTCTGTGGGTTCTATCGCGGGACTAATGACGCCTAATGCCGCCAGCCCAAGGGTAATTGAATGCGCAACTGTAAAACCCGTGACCGCTAACAGGATTCGCTTAAAAGTGAAGGCCAGCCAGATAACACACAGTAAAAACAGCAGATGATCATAGCCCCCAATAATATGCTCAACGCCCAGCTTCGCGTACTCAGAAAATAGACTGTTGTTCTTAATGGAAGGAGGCATATTGATCAATGTCTCTCCTGGCCCGGCATGCAAAAACCTGGTTGGAAAACCGCTGCGTTGAATACGGACGATACTGGATAACGAAGGATTGGTTCGAGGAAATGAGAGTTTTATCTGCTGCGGGACATCCTGATCGACACACTGATACAGGCGCTTACCCAGTAATCCTGTCGTCGAGGATAGTTTCTTGTTTTCGTCACACGTCCCCTCAAGATGGATCCCGGGCAGATTCATAGGCTCGATGGTCGGCGGTAAGCGCCATGCAAGCTCGTATTCGGTTTCGGAAAGCTGGTTAACCTCTAGATAAACAGGCCGACCATCATGACTACTCGCCCCCCCGACGTGGCAAATCAATAGTAAAGCAATGAGGGTGCGAATCACGGGCCATTCAGCGTTCGGGAACGCTCTCGAATTCTGGGCTTACGCGCACCTCAAAACGACCGATCAATTCATCGATAGCCGTCTGCTTTCGCTCGATTTCCCGGAGCCGCTGGAGTTCAGTGGCCAATTGATCCTGTACCTCTCCCAGCGCAGGTAGCCTTGCCGCCTGGGCACGGGTTACCAGCACCAGGTGCAGCCCAAACTTAGAACGAAACGGTCCCTGCCAACGCGCTTTGTCGGGTTCAAGCCTAAATATAGCTTTCGCCATCGCCTCTCCAAAATGACTCGCGACCTCTTCCTGGGTACGTTCGACATAATTAAGCTGATAGGGAAACCTTTCCCCATAGCCAGGCGCTTGATCAAACCGAACCCGGTTCTGTATCAAGGTCTCGAGCATATCCTGGGCGAGTTGATCCACGGCGTCACCATGCCGCTCAGCACTGTAAAACACATGGGTAAACGTAACCGCCGCAGGCACGGTGTAGTTTTCGCGATGTCGTTGGAAGTAAGCCTCCAGCTCACTCGTCGTAAACGAAGCCTCCGCCGGCGCTGTGCCCTCTGCGAGGAACTCCATCTTCTGCACCATGCGCCGCTTAATGACGTAATCATCTGCGTCCATGCCATAGGCCAGCGCCTGCCGATACAGGGCCTCTTCCTGTATGTATTGCGCAATGACGTCGGAAAGCGCTGCGGATGAAAGGTTGTCGAGTTTTAACGCTGCATTGTCAGTGAAGGACTGAGTTCGGAACTGAATGAATCGCGTCAGCGAATCGCGATCAACATTAATCACTCGGCTATTCACTCTTTCATCAGGATTCAACCAACCGTGGGCAAGATATAGCGCTGACCCGAAGACAAGAAAATAAGTGATGGGCTCGTGCAATACTGCGCGAGCCCATCCGGACAATGTCATGGGGTATACCAGATCGGCGAGGTGTAAGCGCGGTCCTGAATGCTGTCCGGGGCGCCGTCAGGCACATCGATATCGAAATAAGCAGCATCGTAGGTTGTCCAGCGGGGCACGGGAATTTCAAGCACTCTCACGTAATAGAATGCCCGTTCTTTCCGATCAAATTGAGGATCATGCCAGACGGTCGCAAGACTCGCGGCGCCGATGGTATTTGCGTAGGTCGCGCTGTCCACATCGACCGTGTTGCCGACAGCTGGCAACTTGCCTGATTCGGCATCTAGCTCTCGCTCTCCCGACCAGGCAACATCGTAGACGTGTTCACGGAGCTGACCGTTCTTGTCGAGCCAACCTTTTACGATCTGCAGCCTGTCAAGGTTTGCGCCATTGGGATCTTTGACCGCGGCTATCATGAACGAAGGCGCAGTGTTTTTTGGCGCTTCAGTCAAATCACCTCCCATCGGGACCCCAGCGCTATATCCACGGTCAAGATAGTTCGGGCTGAAGATATCGTTTTCCTCAAACGCCCAACCGCCGAAAAACCTAACCTCTATTCTCGAGCCGGTTGTGGCGTAAACCTCTCGCCGTTTCATCGCGTCAAAAATTGCTTCGCGGGTGTTTTCTTTGGCCCAAACGGCGGCGTAACCCGACGAAACAATACGCCAGTTTTTCCATAGCTGATCCCCCGCCATAGCGTTTTCCATACGCTTCGGTCCCGGTTCTGACTCAGGGAATTTGCCGAAAAAATTATCTTCTTCGGTCGTTGAAATCGAGTTGTGTCCATCGGTGCTCGCGATCAGTCCAATTTTAAAAGGATTAACCCCTAAAGACTCTTCATATTCCAGACCTAATTTCAGGGCACTACGTGCATACTCGTGTTTTAACATCCAATCTTCTTTCACCGCAGTACGACCGATGTTGTCTGCATCCCAGGTCTCAAAATCTGCAAACTCATCATCTGGAGACAAGGTAGGGTGTGCTTCACCATCACCTTTGACCTGCGATACTTCATAAATCGGCTCCCACCTGGCCCTAAGCTCAGCATAGGCTCGATCAATTTTTTTACCATCGACAGAGACGCTGGGGAACATCATGCCATTGGAAATGTTGCCATTATGGGCGATTGCCATGACTTCTCCTCCGGTGGTCTCTTCATATAGCGCTAACGCTTTCCAGAGTTCACGGGGGTCGAGAGAATCCTGCCCTGAAAAGGGTGGCAGTTGCGCGGTCTTATCGGCGCCATCCTTGTAAACAACAACCCGGTGCAGATTGTTGCCTTCAATCATCGAGGTCCACTCATATCCTGTGAACGCCGTAAACTGTCCAGGCTTGTTGTATTCATCTGCTGTCATGGCCACATCTTTCCAGATAAGCCGCCGTACTTTTTCGGGAAATGGGTAGTTGTTCTTGGGGTCGGCCATGCTTGCTGTAAACGCGCGAATCAATTTTACAGGGTCTCCTTCTTCCAGATAGCCCTGCCACTGTCTTCCTGCCGACGTTTCGTTTACCAACGAGTCCCCGACATTAAACCGATAGTAGCCCCCCAGGTATTCGGCATGATCTGAAACCACAAGAAAATCCAGCGGGCGGCGGAGTTGAACCCGCATGCCATTATGTGCGATTAGCTCCTGACCCTGGGCAAAACGGAATGCGTCTGCTGGCGTTAAGTTCATATTACCCAGCGAATAAGCGTCGGCTGAGTTACGGGTATGAAGGTGCGTATCACCCCAATAGACATTTTTTGGGTAATCCGCATCCACGGGGGCCGAATAAGGTGGTTCAGCTGACTGGGCGGTGAATGAGAGCGACCCCATAAAGACCAAGAGGATCAGGTTTCTAATGTTAATCATAAAGCGTGTTTCTTCTTTAGTTTAAAAGGATACCGATGGTGGAGTGTGTACTTGAACACGACATACCTCAACCATATTGGCATCAGTTATAGCAGGGCAAAACAATTTAGTGACGAACAAGACACCAAAATGGTAATCTTTCCCCGTTTTATTCACCGCAGGTTGTGATATGAACACATTTGATCCTCTTCTACTAAAGCATCTGCGGGTCGAGCAAGGCATGACGATGAAGGCGCTTGCCGACAAGTTGGGTACCAGTACGACACAGATTCATCGGCTGGAAAATGGATTACGTCGACTGACTGTCAAAATGATGTTCGAATTCTGCGAAGCACTCAACTCTAGTCCTGTGGATCTATTTGATTTTCCCGGTAACGTTCCGGTAACCGGCATCGTTGACGATGCCTACGAAGTGCTGCCTCTGACCCCTAGTAGCCCAAAACAGATCCTGTCCCCCCGGCTAGTCCAAGACATGCAAAAC
>JABGVY010000557.1 GCA_018645845.1 Gammaproteobacteria bacterium
ACCAACGCAGCACAATTACGATTCAGAGCTGTACTGATGACGGCGTTTTCTTTTCTTCTTGGTGTGCTGCCTCTCGTACTTGCGACGGGTGCAGGTGCATCCAGTCGAGTGTCTTTGGGCGTGACCGTGTTTTCCGGTATGTTGGCCGCGACGATATTAGGTACGATTTTAATTCCGATCTTCTTTTCCCTGGTGCAGGGGATGATCGAGCGAACGACCAGTGAGAAACCATCTTAGTACTGTTTAGAACTGGCGTTTTCTCCCCCAACAGAAGTTGGGTGAAATTGCTAGAAACCGTTCGCCGCCGGTCGAACTTTTCTGATATCAGCCATCGCTGCTGGGGGGTGGCTTGGCCTGATCACGATAAACCATGACATCAGACCTTGGACCGATACTTCGGTCTTCATTGAAAGCGATGTGCAGGTGAGATTTTCCTGACACAGGTACTCTCGGACATATCGGATCGTGTTGAGCTGCTTGATCGACTTTTTGCGAGGTCCTACTATCAGGCGGTGCAGCACTCACAGCCATTCGTCTCTAATTACAGCTCGCTTGTTTGGCACTGGGCGTACTGCTGGCTTTGCTGCCTAATGTATTGTGCCAAGGACTGGCACCATCGGATGGCTGGAAAGCCATCCGATAACGAGCCAGAGTTAGAAGTTGTAATCGAATGTCACGCCAACCGTTCGTGGCATACCCATACGCTGCACATAAGGGCCGTTACCGCCGGTGTGCGCTGATGGAAAATAGTCTTCGTCGGTAATGTTGCGGCTCCATAGCATTGCGCGCCACTGGCTATCTTGAGGCATGAGCGCTACGCGTGCACCGACGATGAGGTAATCCTCTGAGTAAACCTGTGTACGCAAACCCTGAGTATCGTCTTTGTACGACAAATCGCCAGCAATAGACATGAGGTAGTTGTCATTTAACGCCCATTCGTAGGTGGCCGTGCCGTTATACTGCCACTCGGGTGATTGCGCCAGTTCCTGTCCTGAACCATCCATATAAACGATAGTCGGCCACGCACTGTTTGCCGTATCAACCTGGTCAAATTTCTTGATGTCCGTATCCAGCCAGGCGACCGCCAGGTCAACTGAAAAATTGTCGGTGGGTAACCAGTTAACTTCCAACTCCCAGCCATCAATTTCAGACTTCGAGACGTTAGTGAGGCCAGAAATATTACCGACAAAGGTTACAGCGCGATCTTGCTCCTGCTTGTCTCGATAGTCGTAGGTAAATGCCGCGGCATTCAACTGCATCGCGCCATCAAGCAAAGTTGCTTTAACACCAAGCTCAAGAGAGTTAAGAGTTTCCTCATCATAGGGGTTCAACTGACGAGTTGTATTTGAGTTGGCACCATTAAACCCACCCGACTTAAAGCCTGTTGAATAGGTTGCGTAAAGCAGCACGTCATTGTTCACGGCGTAGTCAATACCAATCTTGCCCATCCAACGGCTGGTATTGATAGTGTCGTTGTAGACATGAAAGGCATCATTGACATCGGGTCCGCCAATCAATGCAAACAGGAAAGTCGGCGAGTTGGGGTCATCATCGATTGTTCCGCATTCTCCAGGTCCAACTGTTGAACCAAACAGCGTGTTAAGGAAGTTGCCGAGCGAATTGTCATCTGCAGAAAAAGTACAACCGCTCCACTCTCTTTCCTCTTCTGTGTACCGTGCCCCAAGAGTGAGGCGCCAGTCTTCTGTTAGACTCCATTCAAGGTGACCAAAGACAGCTTTTGATGTCGTATCCTGCTCATACTTGGTATCAAGTTCAAGGATCGGGGCCAGAACAAATGGCGGCACTCCGAAGGTCACCGAGCCTAGGCCGTATACAGAGTCAGACATGAAGTAGTGATAATACTCATCGACAGTATCATCGGAGTAATAGCCGCCGATTATCCATATCGTATTCTCTGTCTCACCAGTCAACCGAACTTCCTGAGAGAATACTTCTAGGTCAGTGGTGTTGATATTACTCGAATCGTTGTAGAAGCCACCATCCCAGTCATTGGCTTCCTGACGCTGAAAATCATCAAACGCCGTGATGGTCGTCAGGATCATGTTGTTGCCAAGGTCCCAGGTTAGTTTTGCTCTATAGCTCTCTAGTTGATTGTCACGTTGAGGACGAATGTCAAAGGTTCGACCTGTAATGGGGCTGGTGTAGGAATTAGTCCAGTCAGCCTTTTCATTGTTGTCTGTTGAATACCAGGGCGGAGTTTCACCGAAGTTTGCACCTGTCGGCAGAATATATTCTCCCAGCGCGACATAGGGTGCGCTAAATTCCCCAAGGCCAATTTCCGTGCCGCTATAGGCCGTGGCCGCACTGTTTTCAGATTGATCATCAATGTAAACAGCGCTCAGAAGCAGCTCTGCATTCTCAGACAAATCGATGTTCAGCATGCCCCGAAAAGCCTGGATATCTTTCTCGCCCAACTCGTCATTTCGCGTCAGGCTTTTCTGCCATCCTTCACCGGATTGCGTCGATTTGAATGCGAATCGACCATTGACGGCATCGCTGATAGACCCACTGACAAAGCCCTCAACATCAATAGTCTCGTATGTGCTATAGCCTACGGAAAAGCCTGCTTCAAATTCTTCGGTTGGTTTGTTACTAATGAAGTTAATCTGGCCAGCCGTCGTATTACGACCATAGAGATCTCCTTGTGGCCCTTTCAGGACTTCGACACGCTCTATATCAAAAAGCGCGCCTCTGCTCATCACAGTGTAAGGAATCGCGGCCTCATCAAAATACAAACCCACTGTGGACGACGCCGCGGTACTGTAGTCCTGAAAACCAACGCCCCGGATCGTATAGAGCGGCACACCCGTTGCTGCAGTATCACTAACCGTTAGTGATGGGGTATATAGCGCCAGATCCTCAGCCGAATCAACACCAAGGTCCCGCAATCGCTCACCGGTGAAAGCGTTCATTGTGATACCGATGTCGTTGGCACTTTCGGCATGTTTTTGAGCTGTGACAATGACTTCTTCAATTACGCGTTCAGCCGATGCACTAGCAGCAAGCCCAATGGCCAAGACCAGCACACAAACTTTCTTGAAAGGATTTATCATTCTTAAGTAGCCTCTATTGAAGTTTATTATCGGCCCTCATGCATCGTAAAACCCAAGGACGATATATTATTTAACCAGTTAACTAGTTTGTATGATAGTAAAATTAAATATATTTGTATATTTATGTATCGTAACAGGGGTCCCATTGCCTGGCTGGCGTTTTTAGGTCTTGCTATAGAGTCACTGCAATGCCATCACCATAGACTGGGCGATGGTGTCGAGAGATAGGGGCCTGGCGGGAGCGTCGCCGGAAATGGTTGTGGTGTTAAGTAATTGGGCGGCGCAGGGGACCCGTAATTTCTTCGGGCTGTTTAGTTTCGTGCTTTCGCAGCGGCGATTTGCGCCAGGAGCTTTGTGCGATAGTGTTCTACTTCATCGAGCGGGTGAACTCGTACCCGGGAAATTTCACTCGCGGTATACCGCTCGTAATTTTCACCGGCACTGTCACCGGAGAACTCGCTGATAATCCAGTTCAGCACCTCTGCCAGATTGCCGTCGTTCAGGGCCGATGTCGCAGACCCGGGTACCCTCACCAGATACTCCCGTCCGGCCGGGATCTCAAGGAAATACCCTATATTGTCCTTCAATGGCGGCACCGAAGTGGCACCCCCCCCGTCCGGCGAGTGGCAACCCTGGCAGAACATCCTGTAATGGAACTGGGCGCGCTCCCAATTCATCTTTTCGGCCAGAGCGCCCATGGACAGGCACAGCCAAAGTGTCCCAAGCGCTATTTTCACGTTTCTTCGAATGCCACTCCAACAACAATGGCTGTGGAGCAGTGATAGGCCGCACTTTCAGTACCCAGACACCAGTTAATATCGTTAGTCTTGTCCGGGCGGTAGGGTGGTCTGTCACCCTCGTCGCGCTGGCACAAGCAGGCTCCACAGGATGATTTACCGCAGCAGTCGTTATAGGAAATAATATAGCTACGCCCGTCCGCGGGATTACGACAGGTGCCAATCCAGGTAATCGGTGACATTTCGGTTCCCGGCGGGCAAGTATTGGCGCTGCCCCCGCAACAGTCGCACAGAAACCCGTCCATGGCGCAATAGCGCCAGTAGTCGCAGCTACTGGGGTCGCCCTTATCCATCGGCTTTTCGGCAGCGTGGACCCTGGACACCGGTAGTAAAGGCACGGCAGCGCCGCCCACCAACAACCCGCCCAAGCCCTTTAGCAGCCCTCGTCGGGAGCTGCGCTGGGCCAACTGACGTGCTTGTTGTTCGAATAACCTGTCAAATATCTTCATACCTTGTCAGCCTCCACTCACTGCACTGCCTGTGTTTTGCTCGTATAGTCCTGTAAAGATGCTACTTTTCGTTCCTTGGCTTCAAACAGGCTCTCCAGATGCTCGCGGGAATTGATAATCCCCATAGAAGCGATAGTGTCCGCCACGTCAATCAGTACGGCGTAAAGTAATTTCGCCACACCATATGTCTTGCCCAGGATCTCCGAGACCACAGAGGGAAATTCCTGTAAGCCCTTGCGCTGCACAGATGGTGCGCTGGCAATAACCTGGCCGCTGCGCAGATAAACCAGCGACGGAAAAATGGCACAGCCAAGAGAGAGGCCAACATCGAGCGTGCCCTTATCGATAATAGCCGAGGGAAGCAGGAGCGGCAACGCCAGGGCCACCCAAACAAGATTGCAAACAAACAGGGTGATGCGGTTGCTGACTAAGTTGGACAAAAGTTGCCTCCTACCGCGAGCCGTGCATCATGAGCGGCGTGGACTGGCCAAAGCCAGTAATGGTCTTAACAAATTCTCCACTCAGGCCATCGTAGATTTCCAGGCTCATATCGGTTGGATTGGTCACCATCAACTGTGGCGTCTTGCCGCGGCTGACCGCCAGCGACAAACCCCAGGCTTGCATCGAAATTTTCTGGACACGCTTCTGTTTCACCGGGTCGAAAACCCAAACCTCCGGACCGCCCCCCTGGTAGCTGCCATCTTTGCTGTCTGGATGCATCAGTATATAAAAGCGCCCCAGGTCGTCTTTATCAATCAAGGCAATGCCCCCGGGAGCCCATTTACCCTCGCTCTCCGTCTCGCTTACCAGGCTCCAGGGCTCGCCGACTTTTGCAACCTTGCCACTGATATCTACTGGATAGACCAGGCCGGCAAGCGTGGGGAAATAAGCCGTATCACCAATCACCGCCGGACGCTCATAAATCGGCGTGGTATCTGAATCGAAAAATACATCGGTCCTAGTCAGCTCGATCAACGTCCCATCCTCGGCCAATTCGGCACTCAGAAAACGACCGTCAGCACACAATGAACTGAAACCGCGCTCGCCCGTGGGGTAGACGAAGACACATCCCGGCGTCGGGATTTCATTGATGATTTTCCTGGTGTCCAGGTCAATCAATGTTACCGAGGTTGCCGGGCTGAAGTTAGCCACCGCCAGCCAACGGTCATTGTCGATCAGCAACATGGCAAAGCGCTGGGGCATCCCTGTAAATCGTTTGGGCTTGGGCCAAAGCACCTCGCCCACCGGGCTGAGCGTCTCCTGATCCCATATTGTCACCAGATCCTCGCGCTTACCCCGAGTGCCTCTAGAATGAAACGTCTCGGTGGCATATATTTCGTGGCGACGCGCCGACTGGGTGAGGTTACCCATCAGAACTACGTTGAAGGTACCCTTGACCTGTTCGTGCAAGTCATTTCCCTCAATGTCGATTACGTAGACCTTTCCGTCCGACATCTGGAAAAATGAAGCATCATGGACCAGGAACCAGCTTTCGGGATAGTCCTTAGGCAGCGTCTCGATGATACCAATGGGTTCAATGGGCAGTGGTGGTGGCTGGCCACCCGCTGACATTGCCACCCCGCCCGCCAGGCTCACCAGTGTGGCCCCGACCAGGCCCACCTTACGAAGATTTTTCATAGATCATCGTCCTGTAGTTGTGACTTTAGTATAGACGTCCTGATCCAACGCGACTAGTAGACCTCGTTCTGGCGTTTATCGGTCTGCAGGGACTGGGACTGTATGGAAGTGTTGAATAAAAACTCTCTGAAACATTATGCCGAGCTTGGACAAATTTATGCACTACAGCTCATTTCAGAATATTGTCGTGGTGACAAAAATTCATACTACGGTGATAATCTACCACTGCGTCGGATAAACGAACGCAGGTTATGTTAATAGTCCTCCACGTTTTTAATAAACACGACTACTCTGCGGTTCATTGCTTGGTTTTTGGCGATGTTCTGCCCCCTCGAATCCGTGTTGGCGGCTTTGGGTTTGGTCGTGGCAAAGGCGGTGGCCGAAAGACGATGCTTAGTAAGCCCCGTCTCCTCAAATATGTGGAGAACATTGATGGCCCTCAGTGCAGAGAGTTCCCAGTTAGAAGGGAATTTCGCTGTTTTGATGGGAACATTATCCGTATGGCCTTCAATTTCGACGCGGTAATCGCCCACGGGCAAATTCTGGATGACGCCACTGAGTGCTTTTAAGGATTGAACCATGTTTTCGCGTACCTCAGCTGAGCCAGAAGCAAAAAACGAATTACTTGAAAGCTCGATCTTGAGGCCTGACCGGGTTAAATCGAGCTTCATCTGTTGTTCTAGGCGTTTGTCTTTGATGATCTCCTCGAGAAAAATCTTAGCTTGAAGCAGTGGCGGCAGAACCGTCTGCTGGTTCGTTATGGGGTCAGGTGCAGGGCGGTTCAACGATTCATTAATACTCTGGGCGACCTTGTCAAACTTCTCTTCGCTGACTTTTGAGGTCGAAAACAGCAAAACAAAAAAGATCATCAAGAGGGTGATGGTATCGCCGTAAGTGAGTAGCCAACTCGTATCCTCAGTGGGGTCTGAATCGTAAATCTTGCTAGGTTGCGGACTCATCTCTCTCCTCCTAGGTATCGTCTCTAGTGGCTCGATTAAATTGCACCGATGGATCAAGATAACTGTTGAGGTGATCTTGGATTTCAAACGAATTAGCTCGATTGACGAGGAGCAAGAAGGCATCAATGGTGAGTTGATTTCTAAATCTCAGCATTTGCTCTTTTTGTTCGGCTTTTCTTGAGGCGGGTTTGAAGACAAGTTGAGCAAGGATGATTCCATAAAGGGTCGTGATTAGGGCGATGGCGAGGCCTGCACCCAAATTCCCGGTGCCTCCGTCCAGTTCCGATAGCATGATGATGAGGCCTACCAGTGTTCCGATCATGCCAAAGCCCGGCGCGATATTTGCCATTGTATTCAATATTGTTGCCTGAACCATATTGCGTTCATAGGTGGTGTTCATTGCTGTTTCAAGCTTCCCTCGAAGGTTATCCTCTTTATAGCCTGCGAGCATGAGTTTGATGCAGTGTTGTAGAAATGAGTCTTTATGCTTGGGTTTAGGCAATTTAGAGAATTCCGTTTCTAAGCCACGCAGACCGTCGCGTGCGCCAATCCTCCCCCAGTCGATGATTTGTCGAACATCCTCGTAGAGTACTTTAGGACTCACTTGGGTCGGAACTATGACCTGAGTAAGTGTGCCAAGGGCTTTCCAGACATAGCGCCCCTCATAAGAAATCATCGCGGCCGCTAGCGTTCCGCCTAAAACCAACAACAAACTGCTGGCGCTCCAGAAAATTGCATAGTTTTGCGTTCCGCTCCAAACTGCGAACGCAAATAGCCCAAAACCGATTGCAATACCGACGAGGGTGCTGAAAGAAATCCGCATACCAGACCTTCAGGAAGTTGTTTGATTGAGAATCAGTATATCCTTAGGTGCATCGAAATAAACTCCCTGAGAAGAAAGGAAGCATAAACCGTATTTTATTTTCCGAATAACGGTCATGTGGGGTAATTGATGGCCGATGACTGTCATGGTGCTGGTTTTAGCCTGGTCATTCAGACCTGTCCATTTAGACCCGTCCAGTTAGACCCGGCTTAGAACCCCTCTACATTTCCGCTGCTATACTCTGGGACTAAATTCTTTGTCCCCCCTCGATAGCAGGCACCGATACCATGGAAAACGAGCATAACGCAGACCGACACTTGCAAGAGCTTTACGGGCAGCCACGAGACATTGTTGTTGAGGCGTGGGCACCTCAGCTGGAAGAGACCTCCATCAGCTACATCAAAAATGCCTCTCTTATGCTGCTATCAACCGTCAACAAATTGGGGTTTGTAGACATCAGTCCCCGGGGTGGTCCGCCCGGGTTTATTGCGATCCCCGATGACAAGCACATTGCCTTCCTGGATCAACCGGGAAATAAGAAGCTGCACTCCCTGCACAATGTGTTGAACAATCCCAAAGTGGGTTTGATGTTCATGATCCCGGGCGTAAAGGAGATTCTGCGTGTCCACGGGATTGCCGAATTGTCACACGACCAGGGGCAGATTGAGAAACTGGGCGGCGAGCCAGACAAGAATAAAACCCTGGTTACCATTCAGATAGAGAAAGTGTTTCCACATTGCCCCAAGGCGCTAAATTTTGCCCAGCTTTGGGATTCGTCTACCTGGGTTGATGCCAAGGAGGCGGGGGTCCCTGGCTTACTGGACATGGCAAAGGCGATGGCCGCCAGTCACCTCTAGAAATATAAATAGAAAAGTGAGAGAAGTGTGCAGGCAAGGTGAGGGTCATCGCTTGCGTCAAAGATCCAGAGGTCATCGAGAAAACCCTCAAACACGTGGGTCTGGATGAGGCGTCACCGACCCGAAACCGTTCGCTGCCGATCGGACGTTTCGGACATCAGCCATCGCTGATGGGGGTGGGCTTGGCCTGATCAAGATAAACCATCACATCAAGCCTGTGCCCGCTGCAGAGCCTTCTTCATACCCTTAACAATTGTTTTCGATGAAGAACGCTTGAGTCACTGCTTATGATGTTGATTTACTCCCAGTTAATGTCAGTCTGTGCATGCGCCTCTCGCCGAATATAGTGACGCAGCGCAACCAATTCAGCATCTGACATATCGGGATACCCTGGCATGCCTCGATCGAGCCGTTTGCCTTCGCGCACGATGCCTCGTAACGGTTGTGTCATTTCTGAAAAGAACATTGCTGAAGCACGCAGGTCAGGTGCCATCCCACCGCTGATGGCGCCAAGGCCGTGGCAGGCATAGCAGGCGTGCTGTATGAACAATCCTGCTCCTTTCTCTGCCAAGTTGTTGTTCACTGCAAAGTCGGCCTCTATGAGCGGTTCAGGATAGTGAGGTGCGGGTTGTTGCGGCACGGAATTTTTGCCATCAAGGCTGAAGGTCAACAGTCGGCGAGTGTGCACGCCGTAGGCCCAACCCAAGCGTTCGCTGCCGGGAGTCAGTCCAGAGGCGTAGCCACCGCCGTATCCAACTAAAACTGACACGTACTGTTTTCCGTCTATGGCATAGGTAATGGGAGGCGCGGAAATGCCTAACCCCGCATCAAAGGTCCAGACTGTTTCGCCGCTGCTGGCGTCATACGCGCTAAAGTGGCCGTTGGCTTCACCTTGAAAGACAAGGCCGCCAGCGGTGGTCAGGGTTCCCGAAGCCCATGGGTCAGACTGCGGCACGGACCACCTTTTTTGTTGCGTCACCGGGTCCCAGGCTTGCAATTCGCCGCTGTAATCACGTGGATCGGCGCCTTGACTCCAGTCGACGGCAGTTCCCCCCTCAAACGCGACGGAACGCCACTGTGTATTGTAAGACTCATCAATAAAATCTGCGGACAAATGTATTGTGGGCAAATAAACCAACCCCGTCTTAGGGTTGTACGACATCGCATGCCAGCTGTGGGCGCCAAAAGGAGAAGGGAAAATGTTCTCGGAACCGTCTTCGTAGCGCGCGCCTTGACGTTCGACAGGCCGACCCGTTGCTAGGTCTATGTGTGTCGCCCAGTTTGTATCTGCAAATTTTTCTGCCGAGAGTAGCGCGCCAGTGAGGCGATCGAGGACGTAGAAAAAGCCATTTTTTGGTGCATGCATGAGCGCTTTGACGTCCCTACCTTCTAACGTCAGGTCGGCCAGTACGATATCCATGTTTGAATTATAATCCCAGGTCTCTCCGGGCACTGTTTGGTAGTGCCAAAGGTATTCGCCGGTGTCTGGGTCTAACGCCACGACGGAGCATAAAAACAAATTGTCTCCGCCGTCTGGACTGCGCAATTTTTGGTTCCAGGGTGAGCCGTTGCCTGTGCCAATGTAGAGTTGATCTAATTCTTCATCATAGGTAAACGCATGCCAGGCGTTTCCTCCACCACCGTGCTCCCACCAATTACCACTCCATGTTTCTGCTGCCATCTCCATTGTTTCGTCTTCAAAGCCGTCTTCAGGGTTGCCGGGAACGATGTAGAAGCGCCATGCGAGTTCGCCTGTTTCCGTGTCATAGGCGCTCACGTAACCTCTTGTCGGTCCAGCCTCAGTGCCACCGTTACCAATGAGTACTTTACCTTTAAAGGCCTTTGGCGCCCCTGTGATGTAAAGCGGTTCTTCAAGGCCGAATGTGCGCGTACTCCACAGGAGTTTGCCACTGTTGCGATCCAGCGCCTGCAAACGCCCGTCCCATGTGGCGGCAAAAATCTTATTGCCATAAGCTGACAAGCCCCGGTTGTGGACCCAACCCGCTCGTTTGTGACCTACGACTTCCTCGGCGACTTTAGGGTCATGCTGCCACAATACTGTTCCTGTCAGCGCGTCAACAGCGCGAACGATGTTCATAGAGCCGGTAAAATACATAACGCCGTCAATGACTAAAGGGGTCGAGACGAGTCCAACGTCGCCAGGTAAATCCAGGTGCCAATCAACGCCCATCTTCGCCACGGATTTTTGGTTGATCTGCGTCAGGGGGCTGTATCTTTGCTCGTTATGCGTGCGGCCATAGGCGAGCCAGTCCTCTGAGTTTGTCTCGTCAGCGATATCCTTATCGTTGATGAGCCTCGTCTGACCACTTGAGGCGGTAGCAAAAAGCCAAATGGAAAAGAGGGCGAAATAATGAATAGAGTGTTTCATGACGACTCCTATAAAAAATTCTAGTGTTGACGGTATTAACAACCACGTTACGTTGTCGATCAGCCATGCGGTTAGGCGCGTTTGTCGGCTAGGGTTATCGACAGCGTTATTCCAAAAAAGCGTCTCCACCGCCTTGTCGGATGTTGTCTATCCCGACAAATTGATTTTCACTGTTACCTTCGCAGCGCGCTCTGCTTGACGTAGCACTGTAAACCCAGCGCGCCCAAAACCGAAATCGAAGTAAACTTGACGCTAGTGACGCAATCATGTTTGGCGCGACACGCGCTCTAGGCGCGCGCGCGAGATCGTCAAAATGTTGGATGCGTCCCTGGTTAATATCGTATTGATGCTGGTTACGTTATCCGCTGACGAGCCGCGAATGTAAGGGCCGGCAAGCGCTGCTCAAGGTGGGGATGAGTAATTCGGGGGGTACAATCGCGTGTTGTCGCTACAACAGTACGCAACACAGAAAAGCGGCGGTAAAGTGATCAGATAGATCTTGCAGGACGTATAAAAGAGATGAGCGAGTTAACGAACCTTAATTACATCAGCCGAATGGAATTGCTCGATACGCTGAAAGTATTGCCCAGTGGCAGCGACAGCACGCGACAGATTGCAATGGTATTAAACGGTACTCCACTTGTAATGGGAGGCAGCTCGGAGGACGATATCTTCGATATCCAATTTGACCACGCTACCCTAGAGGCAATCGCCTACGCCGTAGAGCAGTATGCAGATGAAGTTGCCGCGCCCTACGTGGAAACGATTGAAGAAGGGACCAACAAAGCCTCGGAAGATCGCTCTTTTCAATACTGGCAAGCCCTGTGCGAACGCTGGGGTTACCTTGAGTTGATGCAACCTGGTCAGTAAGCAGGCAGGTTGTTCGTTGCACGCATGCGTAGCCCGTAAATCTACCCACGTAATAAACTCGAATGGCTATGCAGGTCCGTGACGCGGTCAGCGATCCCGACGCAATGACTGTCGTTGGCCAGGATCGGTAATGCGGCTGTCGCCCTGAAAAGACCACACGACGATCGGACCTCACATGGTGTTTTGCGCCCAATGGAATTCATGGGTCGCCCAGTGGCACTGGCTGGATGAAGCCATGCTAAGGTATCAGTCTGGCCATATCTTGGCCCTCTGCGTTAGTTACTATTCAAAAAACTATTCACTGCTTTGGCCCGGTGCAAAAAGTATGGAAAGAATACGAGACAAAGACACCAGATATTTTCTGGAAATCGATATAAAAACGCTCAAGATTGTCGATCATCGTTTTGAGCAAAAGGCATACTTAGGCAAAGGCAGGCAACCCAATGCCACTAGTCATCGAATGTTTATTACAGAAGGTCAATACAACAAGTTTGTCGAGCGCTGCGTCGTGGATCGGTTATGAAGGTAGAACCAACGGGGTTAAATAATTACTCAGCCTGATGCGCTCCAGGATTGAATTGTCGCTAATCCATTAAAGACATTTGTAATCAGCCGGTGTTGCTTACGACCCAGAACCGGAGGGAAGGTTCGGTAACTCATCGTTAACGAGGGTATAGAAATGAACAAGGAGCAAGGGTTACACCATCTCGCGCTCAAGGTGAACAATCATGACGAGCTGCTGGTTATGCGCGATTGGCTTTGGTCAAAGGGCGTGCCGGTAGTAGGTCCAATGGATCATGGTTTCTGTGTATCGATTTATTCTGCCGGACCAGAGAATCTCTCACTTGAATTGTCATACTCGGAAGCGGCGATTAATCCAGAAGCCCGGATTGATCCGGAAGTTCAGGCGCACGCTGGCATTTCGGGCGAGGAACTGGTTCGATACAAGCAGTTTGGGGCTTACGTAGATAAAAGTGGCGGTCACTGGCCAGTGCTCCGGGACCGTACATGACCAACTACCCTGACGGCGCTTACGAAGCGAGTATTTCAGTTCCTGACGAGGTCGTATGGGCCAACAGTGAAAATGAGCCACTCTTAACAATTGAAGGATGCTAGAACCCATGAATATCTTAAAAAGAGCTGGCCTGGTTGTTGGTATGCCCATTGTCATCATCCTCACCCTTTCCCTGTTTGCACTGCTGGTGAGGGCAACGTATGTCGAGGTCCGCGGGCCGGTAGTTGCCGAGGAGCAACTCGCAGCGAAGCTGGACTATCTTGAAAATCTGGAACCCGGTACGGGCGAGGAATTCAACATCGTCCTGATCTTCTTCGACGATTTGGGATGGGGCGACTTGTCCAGTTATGGCAACCCCCTTATCGAAACCCCTCATATTGATTCACTGGCTGATGACGGGATGCGGATGACAAATTTCTACTCCGGTTCACCCGTCTGCACACCGTCAAGAGCCGCCCTGCTGACCGGCCGGTTTCCGCCGCGAACAAAAACTGATCGGCATGTTTTCTTCAATGATTATCATGCTGTCGGTTGGGGAAGACGAATCCTCGGTTACGCCAACGAACTACCTAAAGAGGAAATTACTCTGCCGGAGGTTCTTCAACGCATTGGCTATCGAAGTCATATGGTTGGTAAGTGGCATCTAGGGTCCAGTGAAGGCTACAGACCAACCGACTTTGGTTTCGATTCCTGGTATGGGGTTTTGTACAGCAACGATATGTTCCCTCTGGATCTTTATGACAACGATGAGGTGATCATCCGGGACCAACGAGATGGTGGCATGCTATCTGCGGAACGCGACGAGTGGCAGCCATTACACGGACAAGGCATTGATCAAACGAAGCTGACACAAATGTATACGGACAACGCAGTCGCGTTTCTCGAAAAACAGGGCGAGCGGCCCTTTTTCCTTTATGTGCCACACAGTTTCCCGCATGTTCCTCACTATGCGTCGGGCGAAAATGCCGGCAGCTCAAAGGGTGGCACCTATGGTGATGTCGTCGAAGATCTGGATCGCAGCACGGGTACAATATTAGCAGCGCTGGAGCGGCTGGATTTGTCGCACAACACCCTCGTTATTGTCACGAGTGACAATGGTGGCGACTACAACGGGAGTGCAGGTCAGCTTCGAGGGCGGAAACAGGAAATACTGGAAGGCGGCCAACGGGTGCCCATGTTGGTGCGCTGGCCAGGACGTGTGCCTGCAGGTTTGGTGACTGATTCGATGGCCATGAATACAGACCTTCTTCCGACTATTCTCGATCTGCTCGATATTCCAGCGCCTGAGGATCGGATCATTGACGGCAAGAGTATTGCCGGGACCCTGTTCGACGGTTCATCCAGTCATGAGGAGCTCTATTACTTCCCAACGCTGGAAACCATGCCGGGCGCGGTACGAGACAAGGATTTTAAACTGACCTGGGCCACGGGCGACCCTGGCCGGGACCGGGAGCATCTGTCCCATATTAGTGGCACTGAAGCGCATGAAGTCAGTAATCTATATCCGGCTGCCTTCGAGCGCTTGAAAGGAAAACTCATTGATATGCGTAATGAGATCGCCGCCAATCCCCGAGGCTGGCTGACGGAATGAGTTCCTACTCGCTACGAACGTCACCACCGAATATCACCTTCAGCCAGCGGTTGTTCATGGCATGAATCAATCGATAAATAATAGGTTCTTTTAGTTTGCCCTGGCTCATTATCATAATCGATCGAAGCGGCATCTCGGCGACGATGGCCTGCACAAAAGAGAGTTCGGTCTCGCTGGGCGAATCTCCACCGATCATGTTGCTGACCTGCTGAAATACCATTCGGTACATCCAGCGACCCAACCAATTTGCTCTGATTTCTTTCAGCGTTGAATTCAACTGAAATGGTTTGACCGCGAGGGATGGCGGAATGGCGTGGCCGAGCAGGTGCTCAAAGGAGATATCATCGAAACCAAGTTGCGCGGGTTCGAAATAGCATGCCAGGCCAGGGTCTCGCTGTGCAATGCTACGGCCAGTGTTGACCAGGATGGATTGTGACAATCGTATATCTGCGACGGACGCGCCAACACTGATCAGATAGTCGTCTGACTCCACGACCCAGTTCTCTTCTTTTACGCACCAGAATGCGAAAGAACGAAAATCAAGTGGGACGCTCAATTGCTTCGATTCGCCCGGCTCAAGAAAAACTTTGCAGAAGCCTTTCAGCTCTTTTCTCGGTCGCGGCACTGATGCA
>JABGVY010000243.1 GCA_018645845.1 Gammaproteobacteria bacterium
ATTGGTTTTCTTTTGCGAAAAGACGTCCGTGGGCTCGTTTTTCGGTACAGGACGCTCAGGAATCATACGGGTGGGGCACCTGCACCAACACGGACCCATTTTCCAAACTGGGGCGCCGATTCTTTAGATGATCTTCGCGGTTGACCATCAACAAGGAGCGTAATGTGAACAAACTCAACATAGATGCCAGCGTAACTGACCGCTTGCTCGTTATCGCGCCACTGACGAAAACTGGCAGCGTGCTGGATATGGGCGTGGTCGATTCACGCAGAGGCAAAAGAGGGACTGGCAAGCGGTTAGAGACAAAAAAGGCAACGTCCCTATTCAAACTAATTTGCGACCAAAATCCAAATACCCTGGGTGTTGATATTGACGCAGAAGGTATCGAAATATTGCGTAGCAATGGCTTCAATACGCGTCATGAAGACGTCATGTCGATGGATCTTGGCCAAACATTCGACACGATCGTCGCAGGAGAGCTTATTGAACACCTACCGAATCCCGGTACTTTCCTAAAAAACATGTCTCGTCATTTGAACCCGGATGGGACGCTAGTCATCACTACCCCAAACCCCTTTTATTCAAAGCAAAGCTGGAAAATCTGGCGTCACGATCAACCTTCTGTACATGAGGAGCATGTGTGTTGGTTTGATCCCATCACCTTAAAAACCTTGTGTGAAATGTCTGGCCTTCGTGTTGATAAAATCTACTGGGTGCAAAAGAAGCAGGGCTTTTTAAAGACGCTGCCCGCGCGTTTTAGGGGTTATTTCTCGCACTCGTTCATCGTTTTGGCGAAGCGTGCTGGAATCGGAGGTCGCGATTAGAGATGGTGCACCGAATTTTCTTCGGTGCTTGCAGAGCCTTCGCCACAAGCAGCTAAAAAAGTGAGCGCCAACAGAGCAGTGTAAAATTTCGAGCAAAATTTTGAATTTGCTTTCGTCTATATAAACTTATTTATGCCCGAACTTTAAGGATCGGATTTTTAAAGCGCATTTATCCCGATGTTCAAAAGTATCTTGATGGTTTTTTGCGAAAAGAAATTCGTGGGTTCGTTTTTTTGTAGGGGTCGATTTTTGGTAGCGGACGGCCAATGTCTGGATAGGCATTGATCGATGCTCATACAGACGGCCCGGGTTGATCACCAAAAAGAATTTTGTTCCGCACGAAGTTGATTTAGCTGATTATCCTCGATTGTTTTTGGGGTTGGTTAGCTATTGCACTTTCAATGGGGTGCGCTGCAATATGATCGCTCTATCCACAGCACAAGAATGTTGTCTATAGTGCTACGGTGGGAGGAACCTACATATCACGACTTGAACGGATTAGAACAGTGACAAAAAAATTGACATCGCGGCCAGGTAATCATGGAAGAACGTTCCTTAACTTTCCTTTTACCTCAGACCTCGATGAATTAGAGGCTGATTTTGCTCTCCTCGGGATCCCATGTGGTATGCCTTATGAGCCCTTATCAATAGCCAATGACCAAAGTACCGCCCCTGATATCATCCGAAACGCGCCGACCATGGCAGACATCGAATACACTAAAAACCACTTCGACTGGGACCTTGGTGGCCCTTTGTTAGCCAGTAAAGATGTCAGGATCGTTGACTGCGGTAATGTCAATGTCGATGCCGAGGATTACAAAGCGCATTATCACGATGCCCAGCTTGCGGCTGAAAAGATACTCTCAAGCGGCGCCATGCTCATCGCCCTTGGCGGTGACCACGGTGTCTCGATACCAGTGATGGGTGCACTTAAAGTTTTAGGCGAATCGATCACTCTAGTACACGTTGATGCACATCTTGACTGGCGTCATGAAATAAACGGCGAAACACTGGGTTATTCAAGCCCGATCCGACGCGCATCAGAAATGCCATGGATTAAACACATCGTACAAATAGGTTTGCGCGGAATTGGAAGTGCCCGCGAAGCCGAAGTCGAGGATGCCCTCACCTATGGGGCTGATTTAATATCGGCTTACGAATTGCACGACATAGGTATGCAGGCAGTACTCGACCGGATTCCAGGTCAGGGGCCTTTTTACTTAACAATTGATGCTGATGGGCTCGACCCAACAATAATGCCAGCGGTAATGGCCCAGACACCCGGCGGTCTAAACTGGGTCCAAACCTGGAAACTCATACACGGTCTCGTTAATAAAGGCCGCGTCGTCGGCATGGATTTAGTTGAAATAGCCCCAAAAAATGACATTGGTGGCATTACGGCGATTCATGCAGAAAGGCTTATCTGTAATTTTATCGGTGCTTCGATACGAGCGGGGCACTGCGATTGACAACACAAACCACTACACTTCGTCGCTGGGTGACCATGGGCGTGCCAGTCCTATCTGGTGCGTCCCAAATTAATCTGTTCGTTAACGGCCCGGTCCGCCGCATCGATCGCGCCATTGACGTACGCGTATGCAGACGCGTCGGAGTTGGCGATCGATATGCGCCCCATTTGTGCCGACCCTGCCTGGTGTGGCCCGCTAGCACGGTTCCAGTCGGGCGGATCAAAAAGCTCATTGTATTCGTAGGCGTAGCCGTGTGGCCAGCGATTGACCGTGATCGCAGCAATATCCCTTTGTGCATCGAAACCCCCACCTGCGAGCGCACCACTCATCTGCCCGATGATATCCCGCTCAAGGTCAGCGAAACTCATCTCAAAAAGATTGCGGCGACCGGCCACATGTTGTTCGCGTTCTGTGAGGCCCTGACTCGGTGCGGTCGGGCAATACGTGCCATGAATAACCGTCGGCTGACTAGACTTTTGCGTGAATTGGTAGCCACCCATACTGACCGGGAAGTCCATGCCGAAGGAATGCATCAATTTCCCCTGCGGAATATAAAAGCTGTGGTAGCCAAGGTTTTCGAACGCTTTCCAGTTGCGCACTGCGACGCTGATATAAACAAGTGGAATTTTCGTGGCTGCTGCAATGGCTTCAGTCTGCGCCTCGGAAATTTCCGGACAGATATGTGGGACCATATTGTTATAACAGGCAAGAATCGCATGCTTGCCGCGAACCCGGTACGTTCTGCCCTGGTGTACGTAGGTCACGTCAACAAAGCGGTCCTGGTCGACATGGCGAGCGTCCACGCCGGTGCAGTTCAGGCGAATCCTGGTGTTGTTCGATGTCCGGTCGAGCAACGAGTAATCAACTCTCGACAAGACCAGGTCTTCCATCGTTCTGCCGGGCACCGCTTCCGGAATCAGCTTGCGAACCAGTGAGCGGGCGACACCAGCATTGCCATCGGGAAAATGAAAAATGTAAGGCTCGTCGCGCCCCGGTGCCTCACCTTGAAGCTTACCGAGGCCGAGATGATGAGTGCCGGGCATCCCCATTCGGTATCCTTCCAGCGCCGACAGTGCGTCCCAGCCGAAACCCCAGAAGCCCTTGATCGTGTCGCGCAACACCAGCGTAACGGCTTCAGGTACACCGACAGTATTCTTCAGAAAGTCCATGTAACTCATGGCTTTCATCAGGCTGATTTTTTCGTCGCGCGACTTGTCTTGTAGGTAATCGGTCTCACTTTGCAGTAGTCGAATGAATGCCGCTTTTGACGCGCCACTCAACGGATAGGATTCGATAACCTTCGTGGCATCAGCGTCGTCGGGGAGGCGGGTCACATTCGAACTGACACTATCAGCGCCGTAAGCTTCCTTGCTGAAATAAATACCGTTACCAAGACCTCGGTCCTTGTAATAGCTACGATCGAAATAGTCGTAAAATCGCTGCGTGTCGATACCGACATCTTCAAGTAACTGCGACGAGACTTGTGAGTAATGTCCGGGTGTATCGATTGACTGGCTGCCGCCATAGCAGAGCAGCTTGTTGCCATTGACATCGAATTCATTGCGCTTGGCGTGTCCGCCGAAATCATCGTGATTATCGAGGATCAGAATACGTGCATCCGGACCGACCTTTTCGCGATACAGGTGTGCGGCAGATAGACCTGACAGGCCCCCGCCAAGAACAACAAGGTCGTAAACGTTGTCTGTCTGGGCGTCCGGCCGGGAAAAGGTGGCGCCGCCCCTGGCCATCGCATGGGCGATCTCGAATGAGCCGGGGTGACTGCCCCGTAAACCGGTCAGTGACGGTGGATAGTAGAGGTCAGCCCCATTGCCCTGCTGCGCAAGAATTTCCAGCGGTGACAGTGATGTACCCGCGGCAAGGCTGAGCGCGAAGCCACTAACAAAATCGCGACGCGTAATCTTTAATTTGTCGGTCATATCATTACCTTAGTTACCGTCACTCTTCCGTTGAAATTCTGCTGTAATGCGGGTTGATGATCTTCCATTTGCCATCGATCATTTGTCTCACGTCTGTCTCGAATACTCTCGACTTACTCGTTGTTCCAGCTGGCAAGCGTGTGCGGGTGTCGATGAAGGACCTTGCGATAGCGACATCACCGCTTGGCATAGCTGCACCTGAAGGTCCGACATTTCGTATAGCACGACA
>JABGVY010000428.1 GCA_018645845.1 Gammaproteobacteria bacterium
AGGTTAGGCCGGAGGCTACAATGCTTTTGATGAAGTTTTGGTCAAAATTGGGCTGATGTTCACTTGAGATAGAAGCTAGGCCAAGCGTGTTTCTCCGATCTTATCAGCTTCTGATTACTCGCCGGGAAAAAGCAATCCCTGTGGGGGTGCTCGACACTTTGGCAGATGATTAAAGGGTCTGTGAGGCATGGCATCCAGATGGTCTAGAATCTTGTTGATTACGTCAGGGTCCTCAATGCAGGCGATAATTTTTACATCCCCACCACATCGGCTACAGACGGGCAAACGTAAAGACGGCGACGATAGCAACCCCAACAGAGAGCAGTGCGCCGTTATAAACAAACTTACTCGAGAAAAATCGTGTTGTTCTTGCCTTTGAAAAAAGATTAACGCTCATTTGAAGCATTTCATCGCGTTTTTCCCGATGATGAGCTTACCCCTCTAATCACACTCATCATCTTTTTGAAACTGAATTCAAACGCTGGCTGAAGGAAACCAGCCCAGACAACCGCGGGATCATCGAGATGTAAATCCAGAGATCTGGATCTGCCAGCCAGTGACTTGATCCAACCGTAAAGCGTTAGCTCCTTGTCCAGCCAGGCCCTTGCTACGGCCTGCAGCTCAAAACGCCAAACGACGCTTTTTGCGCGGGAATACTTAACCTCATTTGCCTCTGGCAATGGCATATCCGTGCAATCACAGTACATCGTATGTTGCATTTCTATACCGCAAGATTCCGCAAGTGCAGCATGCAATGAGGGACGGCCGACATTAGCCTCTATGAAATAGTAATCATCAGTGCCTTCGCGCCGCTTGTACTCAATCTCACAAAATCCATGAAAGTCGGTAGAATCAAGCAACTTGCGAGAAATCTGATTAAGTTTCGGAACATCGACTTGCACCGAGGAGGCACCCACACCGGTTCTTCGTGGCCATTGACGCAACTTTTGACCCACAAGCTCTGCCAGACACTGGCGATCTCTACCGATATAGCTATGATAGAAAAACATGTTGCTATCGTCTCCCTCGATCCATTCCTGCACAATGATACTTGGTGCCAAACCGACACATTTTTGAAGCGCATTCTCAAGTTCAGCTCTTGTGTCAATCCTGAACGCTTTTTCGCGTATTGTTGTCCACCAAGCATCGGTTCTAACGGAGGGCTTCACGATGAGCGGCAAGGTGCACGCGTCAATCAGCGGCTGAATCTCTTCTACCGCGCTGACGGTCCAGGTCTGCGGGAGACTAATACCCACTTTTTTTACAAGCTTGCTTACCTGCGCTTTATCCCCAAGCATTTCGAGCGTGTCTTCATTGGCAATCGCCATGCGATAAGTTTGCTCGAGTCTCACACGGTTTTTGCTGGCGACAAACGCCAAAGCATCGGTAGTCGGGCAAAATACAGCGCCGCCAGGCAATGAGTGCGATAGTTCATCCAGCGCCTGAAGCAGACCTTTGTCACCGCTGGGAACCGCGACGATGCGCTGCACGAATCGCGTTTTACACCGATAGTTCTTTACGTCGACGGCAAGCGCGATAACAGGTATCCCGTGCTTGCTTAATATACGACTTAATTCCAGTCCAACGTTGTTATCTAACCAAGCCACTACTGCCGGAATAACCTCTTTAGACGAACTTTTCTTGTAGAGGTCCTTCTCCATGGTTGAAGTACTTGTATTCATGCCGCACTAACGCCCGCAATAACAACATGCTTAATAAAACAGCAATTCTTATGCCAAGTGCCTTAATAGCAATAACATCAGACAGCAATGTCATATCAGTACCACTTGATTTTGCATAAATCACAACAAATGGGACGCGGTTCTTGACCTTGTTCGCTCGAGCCAGTGAGGGTATTCGCATTCTTGGCGAAGTAAAAAAGGAATATGCAGACTTGCTGCGCAAAGCAGACCATATTTTCATCGAAGAGCTAAGAGCTGCAGACCTTTATGAGTCTGTTAGTCAGGCCTTTACTGTGTTCCTGTCTATCAAGTCTGTGGGAGTCGTCGGTGATGCCAGACGTTACGAGTATGTGGTGGCGTTACGAGCAGTCGAAACTATCGACTTTATGACTGCCCGCTGGGCGCACCTGCCTTATGATTTCTTAGGTCATGTCTCTACTCGTATTATCAATGAAATATCTGGTATATCTCGTGTGACATATGATATTTCGAGTAAACCTCCTGCCACGATTGAGTGGGAGTAATAGGGTGAGGCTAACCGATTGATTTACACAGGTTTACGAGTTGCAAAGCAGTTACAAAGAGCTCCATTTTTGGGGCTTTTTTACAAGCTAAGTTACAAACGATAGCGATTATTGCGCATCATAAGGTCGCGAACGATTTAAGCTGGTTGTAAATTTTTCCACCATGGGTCCAATTGTTCCTTTTCGAATATTTAGGTCAGGTAGAAACTGATTGGTAGCAGCCAAGCATGGCAATTGATTTTTTATGCCATATTCCTTGTTCGGCTGTTTTTTCTTGAACATCGATTTTTTTCGGTATGAGGTGAAAAGGCGCTGCTGCAAAGCGTCTGATGGTGGATGCTACATCGTTTGCGAGTTGTTCCGGTGTTTCAACCGGCAGGGCAAAACCGTAAGACTCAGTGATAGCATGGCCGGGGCCTCCGCGGTTCGTTGTGATGACAGGTAAGCCCCACGTCAGTGCCTCAGAAATCACACGACCACTGGGTTCTCTAAAACTGGGAAAAACAAATAGGTCGCTCCGGTCATAGAGTGCTTCAACCTCAAGGCGAGATACGTGACCGTGGAAAGTGATCCGGTCTGCTACGCCAAGTTCAGCTGCTTCTTGTTGACAAATCTCGATCTCTTCCCCTTCACCCGCGCTCTCGAGGGTGACGCCGGGCAAATCTCTCAGTAAGGCCATGGCTCGGACGACATCGCGAAGGCCTTTGGTTCTTACACCACGCCCTACGTGTAGTAGTTTGATGTTTCCATGCGCGAGTGACCGCTGCGCTTTCACTGGAGCAAGCTGATCAATACCAAGTTCGCTATGTAAGTAATATTTTTCGACGTTTGCAAGAGATAAAAGATCGCCAACATATGGTGCCGCGCCAATGACTGCCGCTGCTTGTTGAAAGCTTTTCTTGAGCAACGGGTCTCGGGATAATCGAAAGCGATCTAGCATTCTCAGTCGCACAAACCATGGCGCACTTCGACACTCTGATTTAAATGCATCAGGTGTCGATAGGCTGCCGCCCATGGGACCTAAAATGTATGGAATACCGGTACCTAGGAACGGGGTAGGATAGCGCAACGCAGCAGGGGTGACCTGATGACCAATATCAAAATGTCTGCCTTGTGCCTGTTGTTTTTTAATCCATTGTCTTGTCTTGAAAAAGAAGTAGGGATAGCCAGGCTTTAACATGGCGTTAAGTCTCTCGTTCCCGCATGACGGCTCAGCAAACGTTATGGTTTCTACATCGGGAAGCTGTTTGTTGACTGGGACTCTGTCTTGGCGCTGGAAAGTAATCAACGTGACGTTGGCCATCTTTGCCATTGCTTCAACCCACTTGAATGCTCGCCATGCTTCACCAACATCGGTGCCGTCACAGTTTGTCGCAATCATCAGCACATTGAGGTGTTTCTTACTCCTGTCGGCTATGAGCGCTTCGAGTGGTTGGGATTGCAAGGGTTAGCTCCTTCTTTTTGAAGTTCTTAGAGCAATTTCCTTGCCAGTTTTAGTTGCCTAATTTCGGAGACTAAGAATAAACCCTCCAGCAATACTCCTGCCACATTGCTATGGCAATTGCCTTTGCTATTTACGACTCAATCGGGTGTCTTGTTGCAAATTCGAAAACTATCTTAGCGGTCACGGCCAATCTTCCACGACACCGCGAATGTGATTGTTCCAGGTGAATTTCGAAGAAGACAACTTCGCGTTGGCGGCGAGTCGTTGCATCTCTTGTCGATCTTTGGCGAGAGAAGTCAGCAACTTTGCCATGTGAGTTGTATCCATAGGGTTCACGAGATACCCGTCTTCCCCGGAAGCGATTAATTCAACAGGTCCTGCATTGTCTCCCGCGAGCACAATACAACCAGAGGCCATAGCATCAATAATCGAAAGACCAAATCCCTCAACATCGCCTTGAGCTCGTCTATCGAGCTGAGGATGAAGGTAAACATGTGTGCGCGTATAAAGCGTCCATAGCGTCTGATCGTCCACATACGGCAAAAACCTGAACTCTAACCCTTCAGTGGATGCTGCCTGCTGCTGTAGCGCCTCATGCCTGACACCATCCCCTATCAGAGTATAAATCAGCGGAACACCGGATGAGGCCGCGATGCCAGCTGCTTCAACCGCGGCTTTAACGTTTTTTCTCGTGTTTTGTCGGCAAACGGTCAATATGTTCAACGTACCGTCATAGGCTGGTATGCCCGTTGTTTTAGGCGCGGTGACGCCTAGGTGAGCGACTTTTACTTGGCTCGGTGGAATAGTAGTGAACCGTTCTAACAAAAGCTCACGGGTAAAAGACGAGACCGCAATGATTCGGGCGCACTTTCGGAGCACGAATCCGACAAAAAACCTGCTCACGAGATCGTCACGCAGCAGTTCATTACCGTGAACAGTTAAGCGAATATCACCAAGACGCAGCGGAAGCAATGGAAGTAGCGGTAAAGCCATCCGCCAGGTAGTGGCGTGCACAATATCCCAACGTTTTCGGCGGATCACAGTTTCGTAAAGCAATCTGAAAAATATGGTGACGCCAATCAGAAGCTGCGACCGTCTCCCCACGATGATTTGAGATGCCGTAAGTTCATCTGCTGGTGCATTGGTAGAGATCAGGGTGACGTTGAAACCGGCTCTTCCATATTCCTTGGCAACCTGTTCAGCATACCGTGCAATGCCGCCGGGCGCGGGGCTGATTTCTTTTGCAAGCAACAATACCTTTTGCACTATGCAACCCACCTAGCGACGAATTCGCACTTAGCAACGCTTACAAGCGAATTTGCGATAGATTTTGCTGGCATGGAACTTGCGACAGCGGTGGCAAACCAACAAAGGATCACTCTTGTCATGACAACTTCACGCCTTGCTGTATTTGCAGCGGCTCTGACTCTTTCAATTACCGCATGGGCTTTAAGCACTTCTGATTTTCTCTTTGTTGCTGGCTCTGATCAGAGCAATTATACAGAAGATGGGAAGCCGCTGGCGATAAGCAATATCAATGGCACCTTACCAGGTAACATCCTCCAAAGCGTTTACTCAATGCTGCCTGAATCAACACAGGTCAATCCGGATTTTATCTCTACTTCGAGCTTGACAAACATAATCATCGACGATGAGTTAGACGGCGCAGAATATGCCGAAGTATCTGTCACTTTTCTAAACGAAGGGGCGGGCTATAGAAATTCTCTTGGATACTTTGTCTATGACACGACAAACCCACCTACGACAAAAGAAGAACTCGAGCACCTGATTGTTTTCCCCAATGCTTCTAAGGGGCGCCAAGGCAGCATGACCCAAGGCGACACGATCGAACTTAATATCCAAGCAACCGCAGGGCAGGGCATTGGTTTTTTCGTCGTACCTAACGGTTATGGGGGGGAGTTTAACGAAATCGGTTCGCTTGGCCGTTGGAACACACCTTTTTATACGCTAACCGATTTGAATCCAGAATCGACTGAGATCAATCGAAGACACTCTATCGCTTTTGTCGACCCCATCAACGAATTCTTGGTGATAGGTTTTGAAGACCTTTACCGCCCCCTCGGTGACAATGATTTCAATGATCTCATTTTTACGGTAAATGTAACGCCGTTTGTTGCAATTGACGGTGTGAACCCAGATGGCAGTGTGGACAGCGGTTATGAAATTCTTGTGCAAGATGATCAACCAAATATTACGACGACGAGCGTTTACCCTGCTGCTTGCAGCTGGGCGACCATCGCCTTTGAAGACAAGTGGCCAGAGCTGGGAGACTACGATTTTAATGATCTGGTGTTGAGGCAACGAGTCACGGAAACTCTGAACGGCCCGCGAGACGTTTTACGAATACAGGCTGATTATCAAGTTCAAGCTGTCGGCGGCTCTTATGCAAATGGATTTGCTGTCCGGCTACCGGGTGTCCTAGCAAGTGATATTGACTCAGTTTCTGTTCTTCTTAATGGATCGCCGGTAGCACATGAAACCGTTGAAACCCTTTACGGCGACGTAAACCTCATCTTGAGTGAAAGCACGCGGGACGACGTTTCTGAATCTTTTTCAAGCGACTGTAAGCGTTACAGAGCGGACCAAAGCTGCCTGTCTTCGCAGACTGAAGATTTCGTATACAGCGTTGATATTGTGTTTAGTAACCCCGTTAGTAAAGAAATATTGGGAAAACCGCCGTACGATCCGTTCATCTTTTCAGCGGTAAATCAAAAACGAGGCAGCTTAACAGAGCCGCCCGGTCGAGGCTGGGAGGTACATTTAAAAGAATTCTCTGGCACGGGTGCGTTTAACTCGGGCCTTACGGGTACATTCGACGATAACTCTAATGGTCTGAATAGTTTTGTCGACGGTAACAACTTTCCTTGGGCAATTCTCGTTAACGATATTTGGGCGCACCCTGTTGAAAAGATGGACGTTTCGCAGGCTTACCCCGACTTTCAAGATTGGGTTCTGACGAGCGGTGAGGAAAACCGCAATTGGTATACCCCCAGCAGAGCCAGACAAGATCGAGTTATCGAGGTTGCGAATTCTGCTGGCTGCTTAAACTAACAATCCAAACTGGACGCTGACAATGAAATCAATTAACAAAACACTAATGATGCTACTTTGTACGTTCCTCATAACGGCATGCGGCGCTGGCTCAGGCGAAGATGAGGATGATACGCCGGTTGCGAGCAGTGCAAGTGGAACTAGTAATCCAACTAGTCAGCCGG
This sequence comes from Gammaproteobacteria bacterium, assembly GCA_018645845.1. Classification (GTDB taxonomy): domain Bacteria; phylum Pseudomonadota; class Gammaproteobacteria; order Pseudomonadales; family Azotimanducaceae; genus UBA9659. The sequence goes on from JABGVY010000428.1 coordinate 6,887, forward strand.
TATCTGCTACTAACGGAAGCGCGACAAATGGCGCTTCAGGCCAAGGTGATGAGCCGACAACAGTCGATCTAGATGCTGACTCTGGCTTTGACTTTCGGGTTAGCGGCGAATTTCAGCTGAATTTCCTTTCGGTACCCGTTGACTCGGGTGCGCTAACAATTTACCACGGTCGTGTCGATAACGGTCAAGATGGAATCTCGATTGACTATCTGACGCGATTGACTTCGGTCAGGCCAGTAGAAGGAACGACAATTTCGCTTGAGGTCAACGATAACTGGACTGAATTGCTGTTTCACTGGGTACCTGAAGGGCCCGAAGCAGATACCGTTTTTGCTACCAAGTTCTTACCCAATCAGAGCAGTTACGACATTAGTTTTTGAATACCGAATAAACAACAAAAAGGTTTAAGTGCCGTTGATGGATCTGCTATTTCATCAGCGGTTGTCTGGTGTCTAGGATGCGAAGGTCAGACTCGGCGGGTGAGTGTGGCATCGAAGGTTTGGTACTACGATGGGGGAAAGGTCAGAACTATGAGGTGTTATTAAGTACCTGATATTAAACAGTTTAAAAATAACGTTACGACTGGGTGGGAGTAGTGACGACTAATAAGGGTCTAACCTAACTGCTACCGTCGAACTAGTCGCCTCAAGCGGATACAAGCCAAGCGCACCTGACATTTGTGCGACGGTATACTTCTCGACCTTCATGCGATGAATGATTTCAACGGTAGGTCTGTCTTCGTGGAGCCTTGGCATGACACAAGACAGTTGCCCATCTCGAAGCATTTCGGCCTGCACACCATTCAAGTTATGCGCTAACGCCTTATCCTTGCCGAGGCCAACCCAAGCGCCATCGTCACGATCGACAATCCATAATCTTAGATCCGCAACCTCCCCTTCTTTGTTTTTAGCAAACACCGAGATCACCTCTTCTGCTTCACCGCCAATTGAAAAAAGTGCGGGATTCAAAGCCAACGGGCTGAGCAACACTGCAACCCAGGTCAACCATTTCGGTTTCGCTGACCATAAAAGTACCCCGCCTAAACTCAAACAGCCTAGTGCACCTAACATAGGACCCCAAGTAGGCATCGAGTAGGGGCCGGCATGTTGAAATCTAATCGCGAAAACGCCGAGACCGACGAGAACTAAGACAAGTGCGTAGATTTTGGAAGCGAGTGAAGTTTGGAGTATAGGCACCATTAACGCCCTTTTTAGTGAAATCAGCAAATAAGACTTGATCCCTGTTTGCTTCCTTCAGCGATGTTATGTCGGAACGGTAAACGTGCGCTCGGCCCGATAGCAATCTACTAGGTGCCTTTTCAGATGATTTACCACGGCGGCTCATTCGGCTAAACAACAAATTAGCCAGTATCGTGAAAGCAAAGTAGCCAATCAGTGAAACGTTCTTGGGTCGCAACAACATTCGCAGGGAGTTCATAGACGGGCGAGGATAGTAATTTTAAAGCGCATTTACTCCGAATTTCAAAAGTACCCCAACTGGGCTTTTTTTAAATTTGAAAGTTTGAATGACAGTCTTTCGGTAGTGGTTGGTCAATGTCTCAATAGCTAATGATCTCGTGTCTTATAGACGGCCGGGGTGCTCACTTAGCGCAAGAAGTAAAACGTGATGGCGTTCAGGTGACGACTTGTCTACCCGGTTATGTCCGAACCGAAGCCCACACGCGCGCAGGTTTGCAACATCTTCACAGGAATATTCCCGATTAGATGTGGTTAAGCCCGAAACCAGTGGTAGAAGAATGTGAAGAGGCCTCGTTGTCAGGGAAGACAACATTGATACCTGGGAAGGTTTACAAAACGGTGAGACCCTTTCTTGGTTCCAGGTTAGCGAATGACATTTGGCGTAATCTCACGCGAAGATGATTTAAATAAGTTGCCAACTTACGCCACTATCTGTTTGTACTCGCAG
>JABGVY010000507.1 GCA_018645845.1 Gammaproteobacteria bacterium
ATGAAACTGCCACATTTCCATATCCTGAACAACGTATCCGGCGCGAAGTGTCATGCCTGTACCATCACCGGTATTCATCAGTGCATTGGTCGTTGACTGGTAGATTCGACCCGCCCCGCCGGTCGCAAGGACAGTTGCTTTTGCCTTAATGTAATGAAGTTCACCGGTTTCCATGCAAATTGCAGTTACACCAACGACTGCACCGTTTGAATTCTTGACCAGATCAACGGCGAACCATTCGCTGAAAAAGACTGAACCCGCTTTCAGGTTCCCCTGATAGAGGGTATGCAGTAAAGCATGACCCGTTCTGTCGGCCGCTGCACAGGTTCTGGCAGCCTGGCCACCCTTACCATAATCTTTGGACTGACCGCCAAAAGGTCGCTGGTAGATTCGGCCTTTCTCCGTTCGGGAAAACGGCAAGCCCATGTGTTCCAGTTCGTACACGGCTTCTGGTCCGACACTACACATATATTCAATCGCATCCTGGTCACCGATGTAATCTGACCCCTTTACGGTGTCATACATATGCCAGCGCCAGTCATCGTCAGGGTCATCACTGGCGATGGCGCAGGTAATTCCTCCCTGGGCGGATACGGTATGTGATCGGGTTGGGAATACTTTTGAAATAACGGCAGTTTTACTACCTGACTCTGCCAGCTGCAGTGCAGCCCGCATTCCCGAGCCACCACCACCAATGATAATGGCATCAAATTCAAGAACAGGAATGTCGCTCATACTAGTTGTTTCCCCAAAGAATATTGATACCCCAGATCAGATAGGCCGCAATAATAAGTACACAACCAACCTGATAAATAAATCTTAATGTCGTCGCCCCTGAACCGAGCGTGTGTTCTCGTAGGTAGTCAGAGCCGATGGTCCACATTCCAATCCATGCATGTGCGCAAGTAGATAAAACAGCCAACATGGTGAATACCTGCATACCGGTGTTGTTGAAAAAGCCAGACCAGGTCTCAAAATCCAGACCAGGGTTAAGCACAACAAAACCGAAGATACACACGGTGTAAGCGGCGAGCACCAGTGCACTCACTCGCTGGATAAGCCAATCAGAAACACCGTTTCGGCTCATATTAACAACTTGAGTAACCATCACGAGTTCCTTATATAACCCAGACAGCGGCAAGCGCTATCAGGATTGCTGAGAAGAAAAGTGTTGTTTTGGCGGCAAACTGGGCGCCCTCGAGTGTTTCGCCAACACCCATATCCATCAATAAATGCTTAATCCCGGCAACAAAATGATAACCAAGAGCTGAAAGCAGGCCCCAGGTAATCACCTTCCCCAGAGGGCTGATCATCATTTCCTTTAAGGAAATGAACCCTTGTTCACTGGATAGCGATAAATCCAGTGCATAGAGCATGAATGCAACGCCAATAAAAAGAACCACTCCAGCCACACGATGCGTGATGGAACTTATCGCGGTGATGGGCCATCTGAATGACAGCAAATCGCCAATGCCTACATTGATCGGACGAGAATTTTGTTTCACTGATATTTACTCTACTTATAATTAGGGATTATCCACAGGGTCTGCAACTCTCAATCCCGTGAATCCGCCAAAGCGCGCACATAATAGTGAGTTTGCCCTAAAAAAACAAACCAACAACCCGCAAAAGGGGCCGCTGTACAAGGCTTTACAAGGCTATCCCGTTTTGCTTTCATAGGCCGCCTTCTCCGGGGGACCCACATCCCGGCGTCGTTAAAGTATCAGCAACCTTAATCGGAAAATTAGAATGTTTAATCCTCAAGCATCACGATTCAGCAGATCATTAGCGACATAGAACGTCAGTTAGCCGCCACGTTGGCGAAGAAATTTTGGAGCAGAAAGATGGTACAAAAAGTAGAAATCGTCATCGATGGTAAGTCCGTTGAATTACCGGTAATGGAGGCAAGTGAAGGCCTCAATGTAATCGACGTCCGTGGAATCATAAAAGAAGGGCTTTTCACCTTCGACCCGGGTTTTCTGTCTACCGCAAGCTGCGAATCAAACGTGACATATATAGATGGAGACAATGGAATACTGCTCTATCGAGGCTATGAAATTGCCCAGCTCGCAGAAGGCTCCAGTCACATGGAAGTCTGCTATCTGTTGCTGAACGGTGAGCTACCCGACAAATCCCAGCTCTCCCAATTTACAAAAGATATTAACGATCGAATGCCTGTCGACGAACACTTCCAGCACATATTTGATGGCTTTACGAAGAATTCACATCCCATGTCTATGGTGTGCGCCGCGATTGCCGGGCTGGCATCACTGCAACACGACTCACTGGACATCAGCGACCCCGCCTACAGAAAGGAAGCAGCTTTACAGCTAATAGCCAAGATTCCGACTATTGCAGCGATGGCTTACAAAAAGTCTATTGGAGAGGAGTTCATTGCTCCGGACCCCAGTCTAAGCTATGCAGAAAACTTCCTGCACATGTGTTTCGGCAAAAAAGGCGAGAAACCCAATGTCTCTTCTACCCTGTCTGCCGCCATGGACAGGATATTCATCCTGCATGCCGATCATGAACAGAACGCGTCCACCTCGACCGTCCGAATGGCAGGTTCAACCGAATGTAATCCGTTTGCTGCTATCGCCGCGGGCACTGCTGCTTTATGGGGGCCATCCCATGGCGGCGCGAACGAAGCCGTACTCGACATGCTGGTTGAAATTGGCGATGAATCAAATATCGAGGAATATGTTGCCAAAGCAAAAGACAAGGAAGACCCCTTTAAGTTGATGGGATTCGGCCACCGTGTCTATAAAAACTTCGATCCACGCGCGACGGTCATGCAGAGCAGCGCCCACGCTGTATTAGAAGAACAAGGCGCCTCGGAGGACCCCCTTCTTAAGGTCGCTCAAAAACTCGAAACGATCGCGCGGGAACAGGACGATTTTATTGATCGAAACCTCTACCCCAATATCGACTTTTATTCAGGAATTACCCTTAAGGCGATGGGTATCCCGACCACCATGTTCACCGTAATCTTCACCCTTGGTAGAATGCCGGGCTGGATCACACACTGGGATGAGATGATTGGCGCGCCGTTCAAAATCGCCCGGCCACGCCAACTATATTTAGGCGAACATAAACGCGATTACGTATCCATAGACAACCGATAGCGCATCACCCTTTACTGAATCAGAACCGTAACTTAACCAATAAGGATAATCCCTTTTGAATATCACAGCAGCCATGGCAACCAGCAAGGGCACCATCAACATTACCCTGTACCCGGACCAAACACCGGTGACAGTGGCAAGCTTTGTGAACCTTGCTACAAATAACTTCTACGATGGACTTAACTTCCACCGGGTCATTCCAAATTTTATGATTCAGGGTGGCTGTCCACTTGGCTCAGGCACCGGTGGTCCCGGCTATCGGTTCGAGGACGAGTTTGACCCAAGCCTCAAGCATGATGCGGCAGGTAAACTCTCAATGGCGAATGCAGGCCCCGGCACTAACGGCAGCCAATTTTTCATTACTCATGGGCCTACTCCTCACTTGGATGGTGCTCACAGTGTGTTCGGTTCAGTTGATTCTGAAGCTGACCAGGAAATTGTTGACTCTATCGCTCAGGGCGACACGATTGTTACTGTGACTATTGATGGTGATGTCGATGCGCTACTTGAAGCCCACGCTGAAAGAGTCGCTGAGTGGAATCAGGCTAACCCAGGCTAGATGATCTTATGCTTGGAGTTGTTCTCGATGCAGATAGCTTAGGTAAGGATATCGACCTTACACCGGTCACCCAACTACTGGATAACTGGCAGGTTCACCCTTTCACGACTCCAGGGCAAGTGGCGGAACGTATCAAAGCCGCGACTGTGGTGCTTACTAACAAGATCGTTCTGGATAAAGCCAGCCTTTCGTCTGCACCCGCGTTGGAGTTCATCAGTGTCATGGCTACGGGTACCAACAATATAGATTTGCTGGCCACCGCTAGTCGCGGCATTAAGGTCAGTAACGCCCTTGCTTACGGTACGCCTTCAGTGGTTCAACACACACTGGCCCTGATACTAAACCTCTCTACCAGCTTTCATCAATACCAGGCCTCGGTTCGCAGCGGCGACTGGCAAGCATCTAACGTCTTCTGCCTACTGGATCACCCCATCAGGGAAATAGCTGGCAAGCAGTTGGGTATTGTTGGCTATGGAGAACTGGGTAAGGCCGTTGGAACAGCGGCAGAAGCCCTCGGCATGAAAGTTGTAGTCAGCGAACATCCCGGGAGGGAACCACGAGAGGGCCGAACTAAATTTGAAGAAGTACTACGTACCTCTGACTACGTCAGCCTGCACTGTCCGCTAAACGACGCTAACGCAGGGATCATTAATGTCGATACGCTCGCACTAATGAAACAGGATGCATTTCTGATTAATACGGCACGAGGAGGTCTAGTCAATCCGCAAGATTTGATCAGTTGCCTGAAGGCCCGCAACATTGCCGGTGCGGCGATAGACGTGCTCGAGCAGGAACCTCCAGACATGGATGACCCTCTACTTGACGACATACCTAACTTGATCGTCACCCCACACAACGCCTGGGCCGCGATAGAATCTAGAACCCGGCTTGTCGAGCAGACCAAAGAAAACATTGAAGGCTTCCTCAAGGGAACACCTGTTCGTCTGGTTAACGAATAGTCTGAAGTCAACATCGAACCGAAACAGGATGAAATAGAAATGGAAAACTTTCGCCAAGAAGTCAGACAGTGGCTAGATAAAAATTGTCCTGAAAGTATGCGGACCTCCGGGTCGGAAGATGAAACCGTCTGGGGTGGTCGCAATGCTATTTATCCCAACCCGGAATCAAAAGCCTGGCTTGACGCGATGGGATCAAAGGGCTGGACCTGCCCAACCTGGCCAAAGGAATTCGGTGGTGGTGGACTCAGTTTTGAGGAAAATAGCGTACTGCAAAGTGAATTGGGACGAATTAATGCCCGGCCGCCACTTGTCTCGTTTGGTATCAGCATGCTCGGGCCAGTATTGCTGGAGTATGGGAACGAAGAACAAAAGCTGGAACATCTACCAAAAATCATCCGTGGAGAAATTCGCTGGTGCCAGGGGTACAGTGAACCCGGGTCCGGGTCTGATCTCGCCAGCTTGCAAACCAGAGCTGTTGTTGACGGCGATGAGTATGTTATCAACGGTTCCAAGGTTTGGACTTCTTATGCCAACTTCGCGGATTGGATCTTTTGTCTGGTCCGAACAGATGCCAACGCCCCGAAACATGAAGGTATCAGCTTTGTCCTATTCGATATGACATCAACAGGCGTCAATACGAAACCGATTCAGTTGATAAGCGGCGAGTCTCCTTTCTGTGAAACCTTCTTTGACGATGTTCGAATTCCAAGAACAAACCTAGTAGGAAAAGAAAACCAGGGTTGGTCCATCGCAAAAAAACTGTTACAGCACGAACGCAACATGGTTGCCGGTATGGGGACGCGCGGAAAAACAAAGAACCCCGCCAATAAAATAGAAAACCAGGCCAAGCAATACGTCGGCGAGATTGATGGCAAGATAGCCAGCGCCAGCCTGCGAGAAAGCATCGCGCGACACCAGATGGATAGTACAGCCTTCGCTTCTACGCTGCGGAGATCAGCTGAAGAAGCCAAAACAACCTCTGCTCCTTCTCCAGCATCGTCGATGTTCAAATACTATGGGACGGAACAGAACAAAAAGCGGTTCGAGATTTTACTGAAGATTATGGGTAGCCAGAGTCTTGGATGGGAAGGAGATAGTTTTGATGGCCGTGAATTGTCCATCAATCGAGAATGGCTGCGTTCAAAAGCGAACTCCATTGAAGGTGGAACTTCAGAGGTGCAACTGAATATTATTGCGAAGCGGGTGCTTGGGCTACCTGATTGATTTAAGGGTGAGCTACCCTCTGCTCGATAGGGATAACGTGCCCGCTTACTGAATAGGTGAATCGAATCAATGATGCCTGGCAGAGCTAAAACTCGATTGACGCTGCGTTTTGTATTTATAGGTCATTCAGAGCGAGGAGCACATTATCGTCATGGATGGATTGCTGTGAATTGATGACTTTAATCGATTCATTCCAGCTAAGTTCCTGCTTATAGATAAGCGTATCCATTGCCGAGATAGCCTTAAAACATTCACTTAGCATGAGAGATTCAGTGATTCTAACCAAGGCTTCATCGGCCTTTCTCGCCAGGGCAATTACCACCGCCATAAAATCGTCGATGGGACCTATAGATAACGATTTGATTTTTTTGACGCTACAAAAGCAAGAAACAAATAAACCCATGTCGAGCTGCAGTTTGCTAGCGAATTTTTAACGGTTGGATGATTCTCAAAGGTAACCTGCGCCAGGGTAAAGTGTCGAATGATTAGCTTCTCTACGAAGCGTTGCCCACTCGTCGCGCATAAGAATTAACTAATGATTGAAATTCAACCAATGAATAGGGCTTTCGCAATACCTGATCAACGCTTTCCCATTCCTGCAAAGAATTTCCGGATACCAAAAGCACACTAAGAGAGTCATACTTTTCTTCAACGACTTTCTTCAGCTCAACCCCATTCATTGAGCCAGGCATCACAATATCGCTTATGACCAGCACCAATTCAGAGTGATAAATTTGTAATTTCCCCAGGGCTTCGTCCGCATCCTCTGCCTCGATTACATCAAAGTTCATTGCTTTTAAATCACGGCAGGTAATTTTCCTTACCCTTGCTTCGTCATCGACCACCAATATGAGCCCCGAGCCAGCTCCAGCTTCAAGAGGAGCATCAGGCAGGTCCAATGGAATTACTTTAGTGGTGCTCAGTGGTAAATAAACACTCACGGTGGTGCCGATACCGACCGCACTTTCAATCGTGCAATGCCCTGAATTAGCGTGGGCGAAACTAAATACAGAATTCAAGCCAAGCCCCTCTCCTCTAGACCGGCCTTTAGTTGAAAAGAACGGTTCGAAAGCCCTTTCAATCACCCGATCGTCCATCCCACAACCCTGGTCAATCACCCTGACTTTCGCATATTGTTGGTTTTTCAATAAGCCCACATTAGGATTTGAAATAACGTCAACATCAATGACAACACTAGAGCCAACATCGGAAGCATCTTTAGCGTTGATCACCAAATTGAGAAGGG
>JABGVY010000533.1 GCA_018645845.1 Gammaproteobacteria bacterium
CTGGAGGTCCGGGGCGTTCACATTGTATTCCCCCTGAAAAGCCATAATTGTTACGAAGTCATTTTCGACGCCGTGCCCACGCGACCAGATATAAGTCCCCCGGTCAGATTCCTCGCGAACCGAATGACCCAGCCCAAAATTATGGCCAAACTCATGAGCCAGTGTGGAAGCTCCACAATCTGCTGCTACCACAGAGACCACATCTGACCTTTCGGTAAAACCAAAGTCGCCTTCCTTGCTATCCGCCGCTCGAATCGCGTAACCACAAACTCCATCGTCTGGCTCATCCTCCAATAGAAAAACAACCAGATCAGCACCGGCACTTTCTCTAGCACTGTCGATACCGTCAAATACCCCAGCTTGAGCCTTTAAGTCTCTCATTGCCGTTAACGGGTCTGTTGACTCCGTATAGTTAATTTCCTGGAGAGCTACCAGCCTCAATTCCGCATTAATATCGCTATTACGGAAGGCCTGGTTCGCCCATTCCAGTTCCTGAATGATTCTTGCAAGGGGCTCATTTAAATACAGCTGAGCAACCCCTGGCGTGTAAAGCGCCATGACATCCACGGTCAGATTGTCTGTACGGCTCTCACTATCGAAAGTATCGGTGCCTGCTATAAATTCGTTGTAATCGCTAACAGCGTCGCCGTCTGAGTCCGCAATAAAATCTATTGACGTCGCTGACAGGTTACGGTCTGGCATTGGCTCACCATTCCTTGCTTCGATAGTCTGCCAAACAACAATATCGTCGCCCGTCCCGGCTCTTAACCAAATATGCGTGAATGGGGAGCCTAAAGTTGGTGACGTGTATTCGCCGGTGATCGCTACATCATCAACCGAGGACATAGCCGGAACGGAAAGCACGACGTCAATTGTTGCACCGAAGAAGGAGGACTGGCCCCAAAACTCTCCTGATGTAAAGTGACCAATATTTACACTGGCGATGGCGATCTCTTCTTGACTGCTATTAACGATGCTCGGGATGCGAACTGTAGCCTGACCATTTCCAAGAAGCTCGAGACTAGGTGTCCCTGCAAAGTACACTGCCGAACCGGAAGCGCCGCTGACACTCTCTCCACCCAGTTCAGGTTTAGGGAATTCCAATCCCGGGTCCAAGCGCGTTGAGTCTCGAGTAATCCATTGGTCGTCAACCAACTCTTGCAAATCGAGTGCAAAGATTGCGGTATCCTGATCGCTAAGTACGGTGGGGAGTTCAAATGCGGTTGTAATACTGGTGCCCTGGGGATAATCCTCTCCGGAGTTCAGCGTTCCTGGATAATAGGCGTACGCGTTAATCCAACGCGTGGTGATCGGTAATTCAGGGCTAGTCCCGAGCCGTATTCGAAGATCACCGCTGGTTGCACTCTCGCTATTGGCGATACCCGCGGTAACGGTTATCGCCGTGAGGCCCGCGCTTTCGACGTTACATGGACATATGAGAGATATTTCGGCAGCGACGATTCGTGGCAATGTCAATAAGATTGCCGTCAATATGACTTGTCGGACCATGCTCCTCATATTATTGGCTGAGGTTCTTTGGGAACCGGATCATCTACATAGACTGGCTCTGCATTGGCATTTTCAGCATCAAGCGCTGAGTTTCTTGGCCCGATAGCTGCTGATGGCATCAACCATCCATGCTCGAGGTTCCCCACCAGTTCATACTCTCCGGAGGGCGTGAACAAATTAACAAAAGTGTTTTTTTGGCCCAGGGTTACGAGCACATTGTTTAGCATGCTCTTACCTGGGTATGACTTCAAAGTGACGACGCCACCTGCGTGCTCTTTCCTTTCTTCGATTTTCGAGGTGAGCGTGTAATCAATTTGCGGCACATAAAACTCAATGTGATCTCCTGCTTTCCAGCTGTTCGAGCGAAGCTCAGTAATCTTTAACAAAACAGCATTGGGTATATCCCGGGTATAGCTTGCGATAATGGGTATTTTGTTGTTGTCGGATGGAAAAGACCACGCCGGGACAGCGCCTTTAGCCGGGTGCTTCGGTTGTTGAGGACGTAGAGAGACGGGCTTCGAGGTTAGCTTTTGCTTAGAATCGAACTTAACGCCTGCCTGAGAAACTGCCTGAGAAACTGCAGAGGATTGTTTTGCTCCCAGCAACTGGCCCGCAACATAAAAGGTTGTGGACAAAAAGACTATCATGGCCACGATCGTCATTTTATTCATCTCGCCTCCATTCTAACGCGTCCACAAACATTTACGCTATTGTCATACATCAATTCAAGGTTCCATTGAGCAGAAGTATGCTCCTAATCAACCGCCGCATAGCTTCAGGATCAACGGTCTATTTCAACGAAGCATCTCGCGTCAAAGCAAGGGGCGGCCGCCGATAGCCCGATTTGATGGACGCGCATCGAGCAGGTGCCTACCTTAATACCACTCCGTTTCGCCCATGGCATCAAAGGGGCATCACAGGCGCTCACCTCGGAGGTTCTGAGCGTCCTTACTAATAGTCCACAATATCGTCCGTTTTGTTCAGTCTCATGATTAAGTTTGTAGACGTTAGGCAAATCTGCCTGCACCAGTGGAAATACCCATTGAAAAACCCGGGGCAAGCACGATCGACTTCACCCCGATGGCAGCTCTATGGAGCCGGACCCGGAATTGCGATTCATAATGACGAATGGTTAAGTGACGTCAGTAGGCTGTCGCCCTGCAAAAAACCGAACAGGACCATGCATAGGAGGTTTTCGAAACATGGAACGCGCGGCAATTATTAGTCTACTTCGTCGAATTTTTAAAGGCGGCATAATGCAACGCCTACCCAAGAAAAGACAGGACACTGAAGTATTTTTGGCGCTATCTTTAGTGGGACTTGATCCAGTAACCTTCTACGGAGAATCGGAAATTAATGTACACATCTCGGCATTTCTCGACATTATTGCCTCTCAAGAGGGAGCGTCCGACCACATCACCTTGCGTCGGTATCTGGTTGACCTCGGATTCCTGCGACGCTCCACAGATGGCGCTGTTTATCTGATTTCTTCAGAACGAATTGATGAGGTTCTTCCGCATAATGCCAGAGACATTGACCCAAAAGCTTTGTTCAGGGAAGTGGAGATGGAAAAACTACGGCGACGACGAGAGCGGTCAAACTAGGTAACCTCCGCTAGAAAGTTATCTTCCGTCATCCCCACAAGGCTCCCATCAATGTCAGCCTGGTTTTAAACAGAAGCGCCTGCCCGGCAACATCGAAGCTATATCAATCAGTGCCGGCGACTATTGTCGAACTTCTGATGGCCATGCCATCTCGTCTCTCGAATTGAATCACTCGATTACGTCCTTGCTCTGCAAGTAACAGGCGACCCTCGGAATTAATCGTGACAGCCTGAGGTGAGCTCAATCCCGTTGCCATCACTTTAATCTGATGCGGCGCGCTGGAATGCAGCAGGCGACCATAGTTACGACGATCTTCAGTGATCCAGATACTTTGCGACTCATCATCACACAGCAGAAACCCGGGTGAATTTAGAGCCGTAAGATATTCAGAAATTTTTCCATCCTGAATCTTGTAAACGATCCCTTTGTCTCTTTCCCCAAAATAAACAACACCGGATTCCATCGCGCAGATGCCTTCACCGGATTCCAGTTCAGTCGCGAGTTCAAATACTTTACCTGTAGATCTCTCATATTTCAGAACGCGCCCTTCAGGCCTATCTTCGATAACGTACAGATCACCATTTAACGTGCTGTCGATGCCTTCTGCATGATAAGTGATGAATAGCCCATGGGGAACGCCATTAATGACTTCATAAACCGGACTTTCGCCAAACTCCTGCGTATACACGAGCGAACCCAGAGAGATAGTGAGGCCATCCGGTTTTTGCAGCCCGGAGACGACCGTCGACCTGTCTCCATCCAGGATTGAAACGAGTTTTCCATCGTAGTTTCTCGTTTCTAAAGTCACGTAGATTGAACTGCCATGTGACTGAAGGCCAGACACTTCAGGTAAATCCGTGTAGAGGACCGAATACTGCCAATCGTCATGGCTGCTGACAGACAGTGTCCACAGCACAACGGCCGCCAGTAGAAGCGTGCCGAAAATTACGCTTGCCGTAATGCCAAAAGATCGTTGCCAACGCATGTCTTCCCGCCTTACTGTGTGTCACTAGGTCCGAGGTTAGCCTCAACTCAATATCAACCTGGCACGGTGGGAAAGCAAAATAACCACCCTTCCTAAGAATCGGTCAAAGACAATAATTGTTGATTCTCATTTACCCAAGCGCAAACCTCATAGATATACTCTACTACGAATCGCGGACCGACCCCGACACTTTTTTCTTTAGAATTCCAGTTCAAGCAAGCCGGCCGGACTTCTTCCGCATGAGCTAGCGTAGCTACTCGAACGAGGAAGAGGAAGAGGAAGAGGAAGAGGAAGAGGAAGAGGAATTTTTGCCCTGAAGATCGAATAAAGCTAAAGCCCTTTCACCCTCTCGGATGCTGTAAACCCTGCAGCGTAGCCATTACGAGATGCCGACCGCCTAACAGGTTTGTTGGTTAAACAAACCTCTAACGCCACGGCGGCAATGCAGTCTTGGTCAGGGCACTCTAGAAGTTTGTTGCACATGCAGCTAACCTGACCGGGGTTCTCTACGCTAAACAGATACTAGTGACAATGTAAGATCATAATGTCACCATGATGAAACGTAATACAGCGGCATGAGTAATGAAAATACTCAGCGAAACTAAGACCCTAGCCCCAGGATCGGCAACTTTTCCTTTGGCACACCCATTCTTTACTCGCTACGGATTTGGAAATTACCATAGAGCCCAAAGTTCGTCGTTTTCGTTATCCACATTTTTTATTAGGAACGCTTTGGCCTGGGTGGTTCTAATTCACTGTGCTGCATGTTCCAAGTTGGACGATCCATCATTGTCACCAAAGATAGTCAGCCGGACTCTTCAGAAGGCTCCGCAGAGCCCCTCACCACCCGTGGCGGAACGACAGGCTTTGTTCGGTGATGTACATATTCATACCGAGCTATCGACTGATGCCTACATCATGGGAGTACGGGCACAACCGGAAGACGTCTACCGATTCGCAAAAGGTCAGAAGATCTCTCATGGTGCCGGCTATTCCATAGAAATTTCCCAGCCATTAGATTTCGTTGCCGTTACCGATCACGCTGAGTATTTGGGCCAGGCTCGCCTAGCCGACTTAGACCTGCCAACGATTCGCGATCCGCTGTCTGAATTGTTGAAGCACGGTCGAGCCTGGGAAATCACCCTGGCATGGTTGGAAACGAGCCTTGCGATTAAGGAACACGGTTTCAGCCCAAACGGTGAGGAGGTTAATCAAGTGGTGAATCGATCTGCCTGGCAAGAAACAATTGACGCCGCTGAGCGTCACAACGAACCTGGTGTCTTTACCTCATTTATTGGCTACGAATGGTCTGGAGATAACGGAGACCTCACCGTGCATATGCACAGAAATGTGATCTATCGGAACAACAATGTTTCGGATCGACCTTTCAGCAAGCTTGACAGCAATCGTCCGGAAGATTTGTGGCAGTTTTTACATGATCAAAAACGACTGGGAAATATCGCAATGGCGATACCGCATAACGGCAATCTCAGCAGGGGAAATATGTACGCGCCTCGCAATTCAGAAGGTAAGCCTATCGATTCAGCCTATGCTGAGATGCGCAGTGCTTATGAACCACTAACGGAAATACTACAAATAAAGGGAAGCTCCGAGACCCACCCTTTATTGTCTAGTCTCGATGAGCACGCAGACTTTGAAATCCTAAAAGATTCCTTGTTTATCGGCGAAGCAACGTTTGAAACGATTAAAGGGGGTTACCTGCGAGATGCACTGCGAGTCGGTTTAGAACTGCAGCACGCAGAAGGCCTAAATCCCTTTAAGTATGGTGTGATTGGCTCCAGCGACAGCCACAACGCCAGCTCGCCCTCAGATGAAGCCAACTACACGGGTAAGTTACCAATGTTAGACGGCAGTGCTGGGCTTCGCACCGACAAAGCACTGCTCTTACCAGAAGGAATGAACCCGGTCACTAGCTGGGGCTCCGGTGGCCTGGCCGGTGTCTGGGCCGAAGAGAATACACGGGAATCGATATTCGACGCCCTTCAGCGCAAAGAAACCTATGCGACATCCGGCCCTAGAATCAAGGTGCGTTTTTTTGCTGGTCACAACTTTTCAGAACAACAGTTTGAAGGCGAGAACGCGATCGTTCATGCCTACGCCGATGGCGTCGCTATGGGCAGTGAACTGAAGCCCACTTCTGGCGGTGAATCACCTGGTTTTTACCTAATGGCGTGGAAGGACCCAAACGGGGCTAACCTCGATAGAGCGCAGATTGTTAAGGGCTGGGTTGATGATACGGGCGTTAGTCATGAAAAGGTATTCGATGTCGCTGTCGCTGACCAGCGAATAGCAAACCCTTCTACGGCTAAGTTTCCAGATGTAGGCAATACGGTAGACCCTAGTACGCCTAGCTACACAAACACAATTGGCGGCCCATCGATTTTAGTTTTTTGGAAGGACCCTGAGTTCCAATCAGATCAGTCGGCTTTCTATTACGTTCGTGTATTGGAAATCCCAACACCAAGGTGGTCAACTTTTGATGCTGTCAAATTGGGCACAGTACCCATGGAGCCCGCAACGATTCAAGAACGGGCAATCACGTCATCTATTTGGTATCGCGCATACTGAAAACCCGGATTACGACTCAATTGAGTGCGAAATTCGGCGGCATTTGTTACCGAAAGCTTAGGCGCGTGCCCCACATCAACCGTCACAAGACGAGCCCTTCCAAATCCGCAACTTGCTACACTTTTTTTTTGCGAGTTTAAATCCCTGTTAGACTAGGCCCGCTGATTCTTATTGTAGGATATGTTCTGCTATGAAGGTTGAACCACTGACGCCAATCATCGGGGCCGAAGTATCGGGCTTAAACCTCTGTCGGCTCACGGATCATCAGTTCGAAGGTTTAAGAGATGCCTTTACTGAGCACAGCGTTCTGTTCTTTCGCGACCAAGACGCAATGACCCCTGCGGATCAAGTGGCATTTGCTAGGCGCTTTGGCCCTCTGCATACTCACCCGGCGGCACCGACACTCGCTGAACAAGATGAGATTTTCGTTATACATGCTCACAAAGACTCGAAAATCGCCAACGGTAACGGCTGGCATACCGATGTTTCCTGCGACGAAGAACCTCCGCTAGCGACCATATTACAACTGCACCTCCTGCCTAAAACTGGCGGGGACACCTTGTTCGCGTCGATGTATGCAGCATATGAAACATTGTCGGAACCTATGAAAGCGTTTCTCCTGACGCTTGAAGCCCATCACGAATCTGAACACATTTATCGTGGCCGGTATGCAGACAGGGGGGCGGTCGATGCAGACAAAGTCTACCCACGCGCACTGCACCCAATGATACGAACCCACCCGGAATCTAAACGTCGTGCACTTTATGTGAATCCAAGTTTTACAACCCGTATCGAGGGCCTCTCAAGACAAGAGAGCGACGCGTTGCTGACGATGCTTTACCAACACCAACAGCGGCCCGAGTTTCAAGTCAGGTTTAATTGGAGTCCAAATGCAGTTGCTCTCTGGGACAATCGTTGTACCCACCATTTTGCGATGTGGGACTACTGGCCTGAGGAAAGAAAAGGTCACCGGGTTACAATTAAAGGC
>JABGVY010000223.1 GCA_018645845.1 Gammaproteobacteria bacterium
ATATAACCGAGGTTCATCGGGCAGGTATTGCTTACCGTAGTCAGCAAGGATTAGATCACGGCAACCAGCCACGGCTTCAGAGCTGAGGTTAGTTGAGTCTGTCCTCATGTACGTGATGTAACCCGCCTCATATAAACGCTGGGCCATCATCATGGTCTTCTTTACACCATAGCCAAGCCGTGTGCTTGCCGCCTGTTGCAAAGTGGATGTTATATAAGGTGCCGTTGGCCTGGTCTGGGTAGGTTTATCTTCCCGGCTGGTGACCTTGAACTCAGAATTCTTCAGTATCTCCAGGGCTGCGTCTGTCTGTTCTTTGTTTACCGGTCGGAAGTTCTTACCATCTTGTTTCGTAACCTGGAAGCGAACACCATCGCCTTCCTCGTTCGCAGACCGTATCAACTGCGCAAAGATGTCCCAGTATTCTTCCGGAATAAATGCCCTGATTTCACGTTCGCGTTCAACAACCAACTTAACCGCAACAGACTGGACTCTTCCCGCGGACAAGCCACGCGCTATCTTTGCCCACAAAAGCGGAGAGACCCTAAAGCCTACAACACGATCAAGAAATCGTCGGGCCTGTTGGGCGCTAACCTGGTGCATATCGATATCGCCAGGTTTCTCAAACGCTTCCTGGATTGCTTTCTTAGTAATCTCGTTGAATACCACACGATGGTATCTCGATTCGTCCCCGCCGATTGCCTCACGCAGATGCCATGCAATAGCTTCGCCCTCGCGATCAAGGTCCGTCGCCAGATATATCTCGTCTGCCTCTTTCGCAAGCTTTCTTAAATCAGAAACAACCTTCTCTTTACCGGGAAGAATTTGATAGTTCGCCTTCCAACCATCATCTGGGTCTATACCCATTCGCGCGACAAGTTGTTTACGCGCTTTCTCTTTTTTGTACTTTGCCTTCTTGACCGGCGTCATCTTGCGCGTCTTCGCAGCTTCTTTTGCCCGCGCTTTGGGATCGACTTTGCTGGTTCCGCTCACCGGCAAATCCCGGATATGCCCGACACTTGATTTCACGATGTAGTCATCACCCAGATAGCGATTGATTGTTTTTGCTTTCGCTGGTGACTCGACAATGACGAGCGATTTTCCCATTAAAGTACTTCTCTAAGTGATTTATGTGGCCCCGAGGGCGACATATATAAGGACAATGTTCACTAACGTCAAGCAACAATCTGAACTTTTGAGCCAAGCGTCAGAGGACAAGTGCCTTTTTTACTTTACCCGCAACCGCCGGGGAACTGTCAACCTTTCATTTATATCGGTGCGATTTTGGTTAACTAACGTGGGTGAAATCTTACTTAGCGAAGGTCCTCGGGATTGGGCTCAATCAGCGATAACTCAGCAGAATGCTTAAGAAAATCCAGCACGGCCTGCTCATCACCCTTGGTGCCCTCATGCCAGTATACGGAAATGTTGTAGCTGTTCTCTTCGATCTGAACGACGTCCGCGGGCAAGTCACATGCAACATCCTCCAGCCATTCAGCCAGTTGCTTATTCATCGCCTCGTTAAGTTCCGACTTCCAGTGCCAGTTGTTATCCAGGTCTCTAAACCGACACCAGCTAACCTTGGGCAAATTACGCCAGTCGCTATGCCGTTTCCGCTGCAACCGGTACGCAACTACTTTCAGGACAGCAGGAATAGGTTTCCCCGTATAAGCGATGTACTTGTCCTGTTTCGGATTCGGGTCATCGATGGAAGTCAGCTCAACAGACACACCCGCCGCTCTTGCAATCATTCGCATCTGCATCCGTTCTTTTTGCCTGGCCGAGGGCAGCACCGAAATTATCGGTACGATGATAGCTATCAAGATCACCCCAATGAGAATGTAGACCACAGCTACTCCTTTTTTGTGCAAATGGGTTTTGAAAAAGCCTAACTTAAACAGTTGTGATCGGATATCTAACTGTGTACATTTGGCAAAAATCCAGCCACAAAATACCAATTAAGGAAGGTGGATGCGATGAGCGAGTACAATCACATACTGGTCGGAGTCGACCTCACGGTCGAATCAAGAGACGTTTCGCGACGTGCCTGCGCACTTAAGGCAGCATTCAATGCAAAGCTAAGTTGCGTACACGTCATTGAACCGCTCTCTCTGGCTTACGGTGGTGACATTCCAATGGACCTATCCACGATCCAGGAACAAATTCAGGATACGGCGAAAAAACACCTGGCCGAATTCTCATCATCGCTAGGCATTGAAGAACAAGACCGACACTTAATCTTTGGCCGCCCTGAAACTGAGATTCATACCCTTGCCAAAGAAATTGAAGCGGACCTTATTGTCGTAGGCAGCCATGGCCGCCATGGCCTGGCACTATTACTGGGATCAACCGCAAACGGTGTCCTGCATGGGGCCACCTGCGATGTCCTTGCCGTCAGAGTAGGAAATTAGACCGCGTCCAGCCAACTTTCTTTGCTGCTCCACTAAAGATTCATTACGCTTGGACCCCATGAGTGATTCAATACATCTGTGAAACAACTAGTCTTCTTTTTTCTTATCTTTTTTATTGCTCTTGGTATGTCCACACATTGTGTCGCCGACTTCTCCAGGGGCATAGGATATAAGCCTACCGTTGCTCCGGACCGTTTCGAGCAACGCCAGATGTACCTGGATGCCATTCACCTCATCAAAACCAGCCAATTCTCGCGCCTGCAGAAGCTGAAACCACAATTGCGGACCTATCCGCTTTACCCCTATCTAGAATCCACAGAAATTTCTTATCGTATTTCTCGCCAGAGTGAACAGGATATCCTGCGATTCGTTGAACAGTATAGAGACACCCCACTGGTAGAACCTCTCCTGATGCACTGGCTGGCGAACCTTGCTAAACGTGGCAAATGGGAAATGTTCCTCACGCACTACGACAAGGTCACGCCAACAAAGAAACTTGCCTGTCAGCAGGCCTATGGATTGTACAAGGTTGGAATGGTCGACCAGGCTATGAGCCAGGCTAAGAAACTCTGGACGGTTGGCTTTTCGCAGCCAGATGAGTGTGACCCGATTTTTAGTGTCTGGCGAGGAGCTAACGGCATCACGCCGGAAATAGCCTGGCAAAGATTCGCACTGAGCCTTAAGGAAAACAACAAGGATCTAGCCTCCTACCTGATTCGCTTTGTCGACAGGCAAGACAAACCGTTCGCGACCAACTACAGACTGATTCACCTAAAGCCCAAGACCATTAAACGATACAAGTCATTCAAAGCAACAAACATTCGCAATCGCGAGATCATCCTTCATGGCGTAAAACGACTGTCCCGATTAGACCCGGAAGACGCTCTTCTAACCCTCGAAAAATACGAGAAACTC
>JABGVY010000561.1 GCA_018645845.1 Gammaproteobacteria bacterium
CATTTTGATAACAACTCATCGGTTGTCGAGAATGGAGAGTTACCAAGGCTTAACGCCTGGGAAGGCATCCGATAGCTGTTGAATCAAGGATTATTACCGAGAAATACGATGACTGGTCTTGAATGTTTCCTTGATGGTTTCCAGCTAATCCGCCGTCCCGGACTGCGGCGATATTTCATTGTTCCGTGTCTTATTAATGCTGTGGTGCTGACGTTGTTAGTGGTGTTGTCCTATTCCCATTTCGACGACTGGGTTGCCATAATCGTGGCCTGGTTTCCTGACTGGATGTCTGCACTTTACTGGCTGGTTTGGGGCATTTCGCTGATCGTACTGCTGGTACTGATTCTTTTTGTTTTTACGTTTATGGCGAACATTATTGCCTCGCCTTTTAACGCAATCCTGTCGATCAAAGTGGAACAGGCTCTGACGGGTTCGGCGCCGGTATCGACGGTATCTCCCTGGTTAATCCTGCCGCGCTCGGTTGCAAGGGAGCTGGCAAAATTACGCTATACATTGCCAAGGCTGCTGGGTTTGCTGTTGATCACCATTATTCCGGTTATCAACACTGTCGCGCCGTTTCTTTGGGTTTTGTTCGGGGCCTGGATGATGTCTATCCAGTACGCAGACTACGCTGCCGACAACAACGACATTTCCTTTGCAGAGTTGCAGTCACGTATCAGAGCCCGGCGATTTGATGCCTTTATGTTCGGATTGCCTGCCTATCTGCTGTTAACGGTGCCTGTCGTGAACCTGATATTAATGCCGATAGGTGTGGCCGGTGGTACACGTTTCTGGGTCGAGCGTCTGCGCTAGCCGATAAGTTCATAGTAGCGACGTTCAAATCCGCTCAGGGTGTCCAGGCAGACCGCTCCAACTTTAGCTGCCGGGGCTTCGCATGCCTTCATCAGGTGCCGTGTAAATGTAGAAACCCAGCGCCCATTTGTCTACTCCGGTAAGTTGAGGAAGCGTATAGGTACATCTTTAGCCGGGCTGGGATAACAGCGGGAAGTCAGTTTTTCAGCTTTAGGCCTAAGGCCATAACCTGCTTCCGGGCAGGGTTTTTTAAGGCGACCGGCAGGATACCTTTGCACCAGTGTGACCGAAAGGGGGATGATTCAGCGTTAACGCCGGAACTCATCGTTGATGGCTGTGGGTTGTGTAAAATACCGGCATGAGTATCACTAAACTATTGAAGTCCCTCGAGAGCCTTTCAGAATTGGCTTATATTGGGGAGCCCGTAAGCCAGCTCGAACATGGGTTGCAGGCTGCGGGTCTCGCAATCAAGGCGGGTGCTGGTGAGCACATGGTACTTGCAGCGCTGCTTCATGATGTTGGTCACTGGTGCAATCCCAAGGCGTTGCAGATGGAAGGGCTGGGTGCCAAGGAGCACGACAGATTGGGTGCAGAGTATTTGACCGCCATCGGTCTGCAACCAGAAATCTCAGCTCTGGTCGGTGCTCATGTAGATGCGAAACGCTATCTGGCAGCGACTACCGAGGGATATATCGCCAAGTTGTCTCCGGCAAGCCGGAAGACTTTGGATTACCAGGGTGGTCCGATGAGCGATGAAGAGTTATCCGCCTTCAAAACCAGTCCGGGCTTCAGGGACGCATTGCGCCTGCGAGTGTGGGATGAGGCCGCAAAGGAGCCTCAAGCGGACAGGCCGAATCTTGAATATTATCGCTCCATGTTGGCGCGTCATTGCCGGAAACCAATTTCTGAGGCGCAACTGGATCATTGGGACCGCTTTGGCTGGCTTCATATAAAGGGCTGGTACAGTGAAGATGAAATGGTTTTGATTACATCAGCCACCGATGACTTGCAGGCAAGGCCGGAAATGGCAGGCAAGTGGATGAAATACTTTGAAGCGGCCGGTGGCGACACTCGTATCCTCTGCCGAATCGAGAATTTTCTGCAATATGAACCCGTTTACGCAGAGCTGTTGCAGGGAAATGCAAACCTGAATCTGTTAGCTCTGCTAGTGAACGAACGCGCGGCGCTGTTCAAGGAGAAAATAAACTTCAAACTCCCCGGAGGACAAGGTTTTTCAGCCCACCAGGATGCACCGGCGTTTACCAGCTTCGGGCAACGATTCCATGTCACTATGATGTTGAGCATTGATCAGGGGACGACAGACAATGGTTGTCTGGAAATCGCAAGAACATCGAGGCTGGATAATTCGCTCGACATGAATGAAGACCTCACCCTGTCCGATAATGCGGTTGCGGGCCTAAGGTGGATGCCCGTTGAAACCGCTCCAGGTGATCTTGTACTCTTCGATTCCTATGTTCCGCACCGCTCAGCGGCAAACTTCAGTGATGTCTCCCGCAGGGTCTTGTACGCGACATACAACAGGGCGACTGACGGTGATTTCCGGACGCAGTATTTTACAGAGAAAAGACGGGTTTTCCCGCCGGATGTGGAACGACGGGAAGGTGTCCAGTACGACGCTGGCGTTTTTAATGTTGGGAACCCTGTCGCTTTTGAATAAACCGCTAGACGACCAGCTTCCCCATATACCCGAGCGCACGTAGGCATTCTGTGGCGTACCTAACCAGACCTGTGGCCGTCAAATCCGGCCATGACGAATCCACAGATGGCGCCGTCGACGCTTGCGACAAAGGAAAGTTTGTCCGTTTGCATTGTTAACTTAAGAGCCGTAGCTGGTTCGTTGTGTGGCTGGTCGTCCGGCAGGACTTTCTGAAGGGGCGTGACGAGGCGTCAGTGTCGGCAATTTCAAGGTGGCGAAATTCAGGCGTCATCAGCGTGCTGGTCGATGATGTTGGTGTGTTCAATTATATCATCAGGATCTACTAACTCCTCCAGCCGCTGCATTTCCATCTCCTGTAATAGCAGCATCTCGCGAGATTCGAGCAGCAGACGCAGTTGTTCATTGAGAATCGGATTGTCTGCAGCGATAGCGTTTAGCACTTCGATCTGCAGGTCGATATCAGACAGAAGTTTATCGAACGTAATATTGTCGGTAATCAAGAAGATGCCTGTAGATCGGTGCCGTGGTTAGGGAATTCTTAAATGGTTGCAACGCTACGATGAGTCACCGGTCAGCTCTTCGTAGCTCTTGGATTTGTCCTCACGGAGCCCGGAGACTACGGTGGCCAGTGCGCTTTCAAACTCTGCCCCGGTATCCAGGATCTCGCTGTTTTCCGTGACGATCATGTGTGCCAGCTGACTAGCACTGTACTCCGCGACTTTTAACCCAGCCCTGTTGGCAAATATGTAGGTTTGGTTGGATGCGATGATTGCTACCAGTTTGCAGGGCGTCTGGACGCCTTCCATGATGGAAAGCGTTACCCAGGCATCCGGTTTCAGGGAGCTTACGGTTGCTGCTGCGGCATCGTATTTCTTTTGGACCTTGTGGCGTAAAATCATCGCCCGGTTTTTCTTTTTCACTGCCTGCTGCCTTAGCAGTTCCAGCTCTTTTCCTAGGTCTTCTTTTCGCTGGTGCGAATACTCCTTTGAAACAGCGCGGCGTTCCTGTTGAGCTTCTATCTTTTTCTCTTTTTTGTTCTGGTTGCTAACGGCTTTCAATACTGCGAACAGGTGAGCTCTGAATGTTTCGGTGGCGGACTTTATTGGGTTCAGTTTCCTGAGCACGCAGGAATTGAGATGATTCATCATTTCGCCGTAAGACAGGTGCACTACTTTGCGGCGGTTGTGGTTGGTCAGCAAAAGCTGTTTTGTCTCTGTCCAATTCAGTATGAGTTTTATCCGCGCGACTTTTTCGTCCGGTTCAGCGGGATCGTCGTACAGAAACCATTGGTCAAGTGGAATTTTCTTTATTTGGTCGACCGTCTTACTCGATGCTTCCTGTAATACTGCAGCCATGGAATCGTCTGTTGCCAGCAAGTCGAAATCGCAGCCTTCAGACGGATCGCCGGCGTTAATTGATTCGTATTCTGCCTCCAGGTCCGCAAGGGCTGAGATAATCAGTTTGGTGTCAAACTCAGCCTTCTTGCAGAATGACTTGATGTGGGCAGGAATACTTTGGGTCAGCTCAGATTGTTTTGTCCTGTCTTTTCCTGGCTGTAAGGACCACATGATGGCTTCGGTCAGCTTGACAACAGTCTGCCATTCTTTGGAGGTGTCACCGCCATAATGAATGTAGACATCCTGCAGGAATTCGTACCAGGGCCCCTGCAACATAAAGATAATGAAGAGTGGCAGTTGATTGCCAGTCATCGCCTTGTTCAGTGCCTCAGCGCTGATGAATTCACCTTTCTTACCGGAAAGTACGTCCAGTTCGCGCTCGCAGAGTCTTTTCTCAAGCCGCTTGAATAACGGCGCTTCCTTTTTGAAAACGGCCTTTAGATCTTTGATGCACTGCGCTGTTGAAATACGACTACTTGAATGGCCAGATATGGTTTCGCTGACCTTTTCCATGAACTGATGTCCGAGGAAACCCAGGTCCTCACTCCATCCGATGCATTCTTCAATGATCAGGTCGATTAGATCGAACAGTTCGTTCGGGGCGGTGATCGCGTGAATGTTTTTCGTGAGTCCCAGTGCAGCAACTCGCGGAGCAAGGTTTCGGATAAAGGATTCGACCTTGAAGTCGAGATCAGTTCGGGCAAGGACCTCGGTGACGGCTTCATCAACGAAAGAAATCACCGCCATATCATCTTTCGAAAATACGCCACCGGGCGCATGGGTCTCCAGTTGAGCCGCGAGCGTATCCAGGTGATCTTCGGCCGAAAGTGCAGGGAGCTTCGACAACAGGTCAATCAGGCGAGTGGTATCTAAAACAGAGGCAGCCGGGTTGTCCAGCGAATAGTGATGGATTAGCGCCGGAAGTATCTTTTCTGGTGGTGCCAGGTCTGGAGTTTTATCGGCCACTTGAGTTTGTAAGGACTTTTAAAAGGCCAATAGTACCAAATTGACTACAGTCTTTTATCACGGATATACAGGCGGTATAAATCGGGACTAAGTAACCTATGGCCAACTGGGATATACTCGCGCGATTTGAATGAGAGAAGATCTAATGAAAGGCACTGTCCATTACGAAGTTCGCGGCAATATCGCACTCCTCAGTATCGATAATCCACCCGTAAACCCGTTGTCATCAGGTGTCCGGCAGGGGCTCTTTGACGGTGTAAGTAGCGCGCTGGCTGATGATGCCATCGAGGCTATAGTTTTAACGGGAATGCACAGAGCGTTTATAGCCGGTGCTGACATCAGTGAGTTTGGCGCTGCAGCAACCGAAAGTGTGAGCCTGGGTGATGCTCTGGACAAGATGGAAGGCAGTACCAAACCGATCATCGCCGCTATCAACGGAACGGCATTTGGAGGAGGGCTCGAAGTTGCGCTTTGCTGTGATTACAGAATTGCCTCGGCAACTGCTCCTGTTGGTTTGCCGGAAGTGAAACTGGGGTTGCTCCCCGGCGCCGGTGGCACGCAACGGTTACCCAGACTGATTGGCGCAGAAGCGGCGGTTCAGGCCATTGTTTCCGGCAATCCAATAATGGCGCCTGATGCGTTAATCATGGGTATCGTCGACCGGGTTGCCAGCGGTGATATCGTTGATGACGCGATTGCCTATGCTCAGGAAATTATTGGTGCTGGTGCTGCGACACGAAAGGTTCGCGACCTTGAAGACAAGATCTCAGCTGATCGGGGCAATACGGCACTGTTCGAA
>JABGVY010000526.1 GCA_018645845.1 Gammaproteobacteria bacterium
CTATTCGCCACATTTTTATCTTGTATGTCAGCAGCAGGAAGCGTCGACCAGGCTTTCCGGGGATCAGGAAATGGTCGAAAATTGAACGTTTTACGTCATTTTTTTCGTTTAAATGGTTTGCGCTAAGATTAAACCTGTTATTTAATGTGATTCTGCATAAAGTTGCTGTAAGTGCTCGTACTTCATAGGAAATTAGGTAAATTGGGTAAATAGGCATATAGGCATATAGGTAAATAGGGCATATAGGTAAATAGGTAAATAGGAATTTAGTGTGTTCGCATTTCTAAATAAAGGACCCACCAGTATATTGGGGCTTGATATCAGCTCTACCTCGGTCAAGCTGTTGGAACTGAGTAAATCGAGCGGTGGATACCAAGTTGAAAGCTATGGCGTGGAGCCCTTGCCTGAAAACGCTGTAGTGGAAAAGAATATCAGCGACGTCGAAGGTGTGGGTGAAGCAATCGAGCGTCTGGTCGAACGCTCCAAGACAAAAGTGAAACTGGCGGCAGTAGCCGTGGCTGGTTCAGCAGTCATTACCAAGACCATCGAAATGACAGCTACACTCAGCGAAGACGAAATGGAGAGTCAGCTGCAACTGGAAGCTGACCAGTATATTCCCTATCCCCTTGAAGAAGTTGCGCTGGATTTTGAAGTTCAGGGTCTTTCCCCAAGAAGTGATGAGCAGGTCGAAGTGCTCATCGCAGCCTGTCGGCGGGAAAATGTTGAGATGCGTGAAGCGGCTCTCGAACTTGGCGGTTTGAGAGCAAAGGTTGTAGATATTGAAGCCCATTGCATGCAGCGGGCCTTTGATCTGGTCCGAGGCCAGTTTTCGAATGATGAAGATGACGAAGGAGACAAGATCGTCGCCATTATCGATATCGGCGCAACGATGACGACGCTCTCCGTGTTGACGGGCAGTGGAGCACCTTATACTCGGGAGCAGTTGTTTGGTGGCAAACAGCTGACGGAAGAAATTCAGCGCCGATATTCCCTTTCAGTCGAGGAAGCAGGCCTTGCAAAGAAGCAGGGTGGGTTGCCAGACGATTATGAAACCGAAGTATTACAGCCATTTAAAGAAGCCGTGGTGCAACAAGTTACCCGTTCTCTGCAGTTCTTTTATTCATCAAGCGCCTACGATGATGTTGATCATATTATTCTTGCTGGTGGCACATCCTCAATTGACGGCCTGTCCGAAATGGTCGCGGCGAAGCTGGGCACGCCGACGACCATTGCTAACCCATTCGTCAATATGTCGATGTCGTCTCGTGTGAACGAGGTCAACCTGCACAAAGATGCCCCAGCGATGATGATCGCTTGCGGGTTGGCACTGCGTAGTTTCGACGTGCGTCCGGGATGAGAGCCGAATAATGATTACTGATATAAAAATTAACTTACTTCCATGGAGGGAAGAGGTAAGAGAGGAAAAGAAAAATGAGTTCCTCAAAATTTTGATTGCAATATTGATCCTTGCCGGCGCACTGGTGGGGGGCGTTGACCGTTATTACAATCGAGCAATTGATTACCAGACCTCGCGTAACGCTTTCCTGCAAGTAGAGATCCAGGTCCTGGAGGAGCGAATTGATGAAATCAAGTTGCTTCAGCAGAAACGAAATGAGCTGCTTTCCCGAATGAAGGTGATTCAGGAACTGCAGGGTAACCGACCCATTATTGTCAGAGTTTTTGATGAGCTCGCGCGCCAATTGTCTCCGAGGGTCTTTTTTTTATCATTGGCTGTGCAGGGTCAAAACCTGTCAATTCAAGGTGTTGCCGAGTCTAACAAT
The DNA here is from genome assembly GCA_018645845.1 of Gammaproteobacteria bacterium. Classification (GTDB taxonomy): domain Bacteria; phylum Pseudomonadota; class Gammaproteobacteria; order Pseudomonadales; family Azotimanducaceae; genus UBA9659. The sequence continues at coordinate 1,782 of JABGVY010000526.1, forward strand.
AGAATTTCAAATCAACTCCGAAACTTCACTGAGTCGGCTTGGTTTGAGAAGCCAAATGTCACAGCGATCAACGCTAATCCCAAGTTCGGCCCGCAAGCAAGTCAGTTTAACCTGACGGTTGCGCAAACAACGCCGAAGAAGAACGAGGAGGAATAGAAATGGCTATGGCTATGGAAGACCTTCTGGAAAGCCTGCAGAGCTTTGATCTCGATCAGCTTAACGACATTAATAACGTCGGCTCCTGGCCGTTGGCGGTTAAAATCATCATATGGGTAATCTGTTTCGTTGGAGCCCTTGGCCTTGGCTATGCCCTTCATGTGACCAACCTTCAACAGGAGCTAGGTGGAGTTACAGCTGCAGAGGGAGTGCTCAAAGAGGATTACGAGGAGAAATTTTTCCAGGCCGTCCATCTGGATGATTATCGGGCGCAACAAAAAGAGATGGAAGAGTCTTTTGAAGCGATTTTAAGGCAATTACCCTCCGATACGGAAATCCCCGCGCTACTCGAGGATATTACCCTGGTTGGGCTAAAGAACGGGTTGGTGTTCACCAGTATTGATCTTCAACCAGAGTCAAAACACGAATTTTACATTGAGAAGCCGATCGCGATTATTGTGTCAGGAAGCTACCACAGTCTTGCGGCTTTTGTGAGTGATGTGGCCGATCTGTCTCGGATCGTGACGTTACATGATTTTACAATCAGGCCGGCTGGCCGGGCGACGGGTTCCGACACAACGGGTAGTTATCTCACCATGTCAATACTGGCGCGAACTTATCGCTACAACGATGAGCGGAGCTAATGGCAGCAAAGTGATGCAGACTATGTCGAGAATAATCAGGTTGTTTGGATTGCTGCTAGCAACGCTGTTGCTGGCAGGATGCTCGGGTGGAGATGAGTTTTCGGATCTTAGAGGTTTTATGAAGGAGGTTGAGAGTAAGCCAAGGGGGGCGATTGCGCCACTGCCGGAGTTTGAATCATACACAACGTTTACGTACGGCGCTGCAAATCAACGGAGCCCATTTGAACCTCCTGTCGTAGTGGCTCAAAAAACTTCAGAACAGAAAAAGAACATCGGCGTGAAGCCTCCGCAAAATCACGTGAAAGAATATTTGGAACGATTTCAGCTAGCATCGCTGGCGATGGTAGGCACCTTGCAGCAAAACGACTCAACCTTCGCACTGATCGAAGATTCCCAGGGTGGAGTGCACCGGGTACAGGTCGGCGACTACATGGGAGACAAGTGGGGGCAGATAGAAAGCATTAAAGACTCACGAGTCGAGATCACAGAAATAGTGAGTGATGGTGGGGGTGGGTGGCTTAGAAGACCGCGAGTAGTTGAACTCAGGGGTCTTCAGTAATCGGAATTTATGGGTGGCATTGACATGACCAGTGCACAAATGGTGAAAACAATGAGAATAAACTTATCGGTCGTATCGGGGTTATCGAAGTCGTCACAGATCACCCGATCACTACTCGCTACTCTGCTGGTGGTGGTTTCGACCACCGCTTTTGGTGTGACGATGGAAAATATCGAGTTCTCGTCGCTGCCCGGTGACAAGACAGAAATAAGAATGACATTCGATGAAATGCCACCCTCACCTACCGGTTATACCATCGAGCAACCGGCTCGTATTGCGCTGGATTTAAGCGGAGTGACGAGCGGGCTTGCTGCCAAACATCACACCTTAGGTTCAGGTAATGCCAGAAGCGTTACGGTGGTTGAGGCAGGAGACCGAACGCGAGTAATCGTTTCCATGAGTGAGCTGGTTGCTTATAGCGCCCGGGTACTCGGTAATTCATTGTATGTCCTGGTTGGTGAAAACGATTCGGCGCTTGTCAGCAGCGATCAGCCGCAGGTTTTAGCTACCCAGGAAGATTCGTATGGAGATGCCTTTCCGGTCGTTCAGGAAATTGATTTCAGACGAGGGGAGGCAGGCGAAGGACGCGTTATCGTGCGTTTGTCTGATGTTGGTATTGGCGTTGATGTGACCAGTGAAGGTGGCAAGATCAAAGTGGAGTTTGTCAACACGATTATCCCAGAAAGGCTTCAGCGCCGGTTGGACGTGACTGACTTTGCCACTCCGGTGATAACGGTTGATTCGATGCCGGAAAATGGCAATACCCTGATGATCATTGAGCCGTCAGGAGATTTTGACTACCTGGCTTATCAAGCCGACAACGTTTTCACCCTTGAAGTTAAGCCAATGTCCGCTGCGGATCTGGATTCTTCCAGCCAGGCATTCCGTTTCAAGGGAGAAAAACTGTCCTTGAATTTTCAGGACATTGAGATCCGTTCAGTTCTTCAGTTGATCGCAGACTTTACGGATTTGAATCTCGTGGCAAGTGATACAGTGTCCGGTCGAATTACGCTTCGATTGAAGAACGTTCCATGGGACCAGGCGCTTGAGATCATTATGAAGACCAAAGGTCTGGACAAGAGGCTAGTCGGTAATGTTTTGATGATCGCGCCGGCAGCAGAGTTGGCTGCCAGAGAACAGATGGAGCTGGAGTCCAGACAACAGATATCTGAGCTGGCACCGTTAAGAACAGAATTTATTGAAGTGAAGTACGCGAGCGCTGCAGAAATCTTCAGCCTGTTCCAGGGCGCCGGAGAAAGTGGCGGGGAAGGTGTTGTTTCAGCACGTGGTTCGGTCATTGTAGATGAGAGGACCAACGCAATTATTATTACTGAAACTATTAATCGGATTAATAAGTTCCGTGATGTACTGGATAAGCTTGATGTACCAGTGCGCCAGGTTCTTATCGAGGCGCGTATTGTTACTGCTACTTCGAGCTTTGGCGAATCTCTTGGTGTCCGTTGGGGTACGTTGGGTTACGGTAGTTACGATAATGGCAATATCAATACCCAGTTTGGTGGCTCGTTGACCACAGTGGGTGAGATTCGTGATTCCATCACCGCGGGAGGAGGGCTTACCTACACACAGGAAGATAACCTGATTGTAGATCTGCCTGCACCTGGAAATGCGTCAAGCTTTGCATTTGGCATTATTGGCGAAGACTATCTGCTTGATATGGAGCTTAGTGCACTGGAAACCGAAGGTCGTGGTGAAGTCATTGCCCGTCCCAAAGTCATCACCTCCGACAAACAAGAGGCGACAATTGAATCGGGTGACCAGATTCCTTATCAGGAAGCGTCCTCCAGTGGCGCTACCGCCACTCAGTTTATCGATGCGGTACTGGGCCTTACGGTGACGCCAAGAATCACGCCTGATGACAGGATTATCATGGATTTAGAGGTAAGCCAGGATTCAATTGGCGCTGTGTTTTCTGGTATTCCGAGTATTAAGACCAACAGGATTAAGACCCAGGTACTGGTTAACAACGGTGAGACCATTGTGCTTGGCGGTGTTTTCCAGACAGTTGTGTCAGAAAGTGTGGAGAAGACACCGATCCTTGGTGACCTGCCTTGGCTAGGAAGTCTTTTCAGAAACAAGACTAAGCAGGATGACAAACAGGAACTCCTTATATTCATTACGCCTCGTCTGATTCGTGATGCACTAACGTCCAGATAAGTTGTGGGGATGATGTCGTCACCCCTAGTTTAATTTTATGCGTATTCACGTTTCCAGACCCCGGCGACTTTTTCTAGTCGGTCCAATGGGTGTTGGCAAGACGACTATTGGCAAAATGCTCGCTAATGAATTGGGCTTGCGATTCGTTGATTGTGACCAGGAAATTGAACATCGTGCGGGTGCTAATATTGCCTGGATCTTTGATGTAGAGGGAGAATTAGGTTTTCGGATACGCGAGTCACACATGCTTGATGAACTAACCCAGGAAGATAGAGTTCTGGTCGCAACTGGCGGTGGTGCAGTCCTTAAAGATGAAAATCGTGGTTACCTTAAAGAGCGGGGTATTGTTGTTCACCTTGACACAGCGGTGGACCTGCTGGTGAAACGTACAGCCAACGATAAAAAACGTCCTCTACTCCAGAACGGTAACCCACGAGTGATCCTGGAAAAAATCAAGAAGGACCGTGATCCTTTATATCGCGAGGTGTCAGATATTCGCGTATTCGTTGGCGACAACAGCAGCAGGAAAGCCGTATCGCAGATTTTGGAAAGCCTGAAAAGAGAAGGATTAACACAAGACTAATGGAAAAGATTCGCGTTGATCTTGGAGAGCATTCTTACGACATCTGTATTGGGTCGGGGTTGCTGCGAGCCGGTAACTTGCTTCGGGAAAAGATTCTGGGTAGGCGGGTGTTTGTCGTGTCTAATCAGGTGGTTGCGGACCACTACCTGGATAGTGTCCTGCGCCAGCTCGAAGGAATTGACACCGATGTGCACCTGATGCCTGATGGCGAGCAATTCAAAACATTGCAAACCCTAGAATCAATCATTGGGGATCTGCTCGCCAAGGGTCACAACCGGTCGACGACTATCGTCGCACTGGGTGGCGGCGTGGTGGGTGATACTGCCGGTTACGCTGCAGCCTCTTACCAGCGTGGTGTTCCTTTTGTACAGGTACCCACTACCTTGTTATCACAGGTGGATTCTTCGGTAGGAGGAAAAACGGCCGTTAATCATGAGCTTGGAAAGAACATGATTGGGGCTTTCTACCAGCCGAAGAGGGTCTATGTCGATACCAATACCCTGCAGACGTTGCCCGAAAGGGAGTTGTCTGCTGGGCTGGCAGAGGTGATCAAACATGGCGTGCTTGCGGATTCCGAATACTTTGATATGGTGGAGAAAGACATCGGTCAATTGCGACAAAAGGACGAGTCGGCACTGATTAGAGCCATTAAGGGCAGTTGTGAAATTAAGGCAGGGGTTGTTGCACGAGATGAAAGAGAGTCGGGGCAACGGGCGCTGTTAAACTTTGGCCATACCTTTGCCCATGCCATCGA
>JABGVY010000562.1 GCA_018645845.1 Gammaproteobacteria bacterium
AGTCCAACAATGAGGACGGACCGATTGTGTTGTCGAATTCTATTGGTTGCTTCCAGTCCGCCTATGCCTGGCATTTGTATGTCCATGAAGATCATCTCGAATCGACCAGTCGTTGCCAGCGAAACAGCGACCTCCCCGGTACCAGCGGTAGTAACGTTGTGACCCAATTCTTTTAGTTGTATCTCAAGCAACTGAATATTGACCTCACTGTCATCAACTACAAGGATATTTTTCTGGCTGGAGATATTTTTTGTACTGATAATCCTGGCGACGATTTTCTCCAATTGAGTTTGTGTCACAGGGTCATTCACGGTAATCCATCGTGGGTGCTGGTAGTGCTGACGGTTGTTTAGCATCAGCACAAAGGTTGCCTCTGGCAAGTAGGGTTTGATCGAAAGGAACACCTCACTCGTTTCATCAGAGACCACGCAGATATCGAGGTGTTGGTTTTTGAAGTCCGTAATACAGTTGATCCCAAGAAAACTTAGCCGTTTTGTAAGACTGGACCGTTCGTGTTCGTTCTCGGAAACTACGATGGCGGTGAGATTGGTTTCTGCAGAATCTTTCTGGTGAATTATGGTGGCTGGAAAGGTTAGGGTTTTATGGTTCCATGTCGCACCCGCGGATTTCAAACTTTCGTCGAGCTCTGTGTTCGATTTTCGATTTAATGCCTTCGGAAAAGTCAGGGTGAAGCCTTTGGTGGTTTGACCAACCTTGATGAAAATCTGTTCCCGTTTGTCTTGCGGCTGATCAATGAGTTGCAGGTAACCGATGATCAATTGAAAAAAACTGGACCCGAATCGCCCGTTGTCCAGGCTAAAGAGGAGCGGGCAGTCCGATTCAAATTCAACCTGGAAAGTGGCATTTCGCATTCTTGAAAGTGGTGCCGTGATGTCGATGACGCGATCAATCAACTTCAAAAGATCGTGATTTTTCGTAGCAGGAAAGAGATGTGAATCCGCGAGCAGGAACTGAAGATTCTCCAGTTGTGTAACGGCCTCCGGGTCGAGAGGATTCCTGTTGGCTAACGCAATTATTTTTCTTGCCGTGTCACGCGCCAGTAGCTTTTGGACTTCGAGGTCTTTAGTGGCATCAATGAGTTCACTTTTTGTTTCCCTGAGCACTTCACGTTTCTGTTTCAGTAACAGGTCACCGGCATTGTGTGCGCTGATGTCGTCGCGTATCGCTAGTTCAAGTTCATTGACTCTGTTCATTGCATCAACGTTACCTGCTGCTGAATAGAATCGAATCGCCCGGAGCAGTTGTCGCCACTCGGGTGGTTGATGTCTTGCAGGAGTTTCAATGTTTGCATAGAGGTTTTCAGTAAGCGTCTTTAGCGGTTGAACAAACCTGTGTTTTACCCGGGCTATAGTCGTTAATACGGACATGAGGCTTATTGCACCGGCTAGAAGGAACCACTCGCTAGTGATAGTAAAGAGCAGCGACAGCCCCCCTAAAGTCAGGAGCGGGCATACAGTGAGAAGCAATAACAGTGAGATTTCGGAAAAGAATCGCATCCGTGTCTATTTCTCTAACTTATTCTCGTATCGGGAATATACACCGCGGTGGTAACTTATGACTGAAATGAATTTGAATAGATAATCTTGGTCTAATATGAATCGCCGAACTTCTTCTATTATCGCTGTTCTAGTAAGTAGGCTGCGCTTTTATGACTGATTACCCCACCATTGAAGACTGCGTTGGTGAAACGCCGCTTGTTCGACTTCAACGTCTTCCCGGTGAGACGAGGAACACCATTTTAGTGAAATTGGAAGGTAACAACCCCGCCGGGTCGGTAAAGGATCGTCCTGCCATCAGCATGATTCAGCGTGCCGAAGGACGAGGAGTTATTCAGCCAGGCGATACTCTTATCGAGGCGACTAGTGGCAATACAGGTATAGCGCTGGCCATGGCCGCGGCGATTAAGGGCTATCGAATGGTCCTGATTATGCCTTCTCACATGAGTGACGAACGTAAATCTGCGATGGCGGCGTATGGCGCGGAGCTTGTGATGGTCACCCAGGAAGAGGGTATGGAAGGTGCCCGTGATCTTGCGGAAAAAATGCAATTAGAAGGCAAAGGTCATGTTCTTGACCAGTTCGCTAACGAAGATAACCCGGCTGCTCATTACGAAGGAACCGCGCCGGAAATTTATCGCCAGACAAACAGTGAAATCACGCATTTTGTTAGTTCTATGGGCACAACCGGGACCATTATGGGATGTTCAAGATACTTCAAGGAAGTGAACCCGGATATTCAGATTGTTGGATTGCAGCCTGTAGAGGGTTCACAAATACCGGGGATTCGTCGATGGCCGAAAGCTTATCTGCCAAAGATTTACAACAGTGAACATGTCGATCGAGTGATGGATGTCGAGCAAACCCTGGCCGAAGTCACCATGCGGCGACTGGCGAAAGAGGAAGGTATATTTTCCGGCGTTTCGACCGGAGGTGCAGTAGCTGGTGCTCTGTTGTTAAGTGAGGTAGTTACAAATGCGACTATTGTGGCTATTGCATGTGATCGCGGTGATCGGTACCTTTCCACCGGCGTCTTTAGTCATGGTTAAACCAACTGCCTTCAATGAAATCAAATGACCCCATCGAGGTCACGGTGGTCACCGTGGCGGAAGACGGCTGCGCCCATAGTGCAGATGGCAAGCAGGCTGTTTTTGGTGCCCTGCCAGGGGAAAAAGTTAAGGCAGTACCGGTTGCCAGAAAACGAAAGCGACTGTACCTGCGTACGACTGAAGTCCTTGCTTCATCAAGTCACAGGGTAACGCCGATGTGTAAAGCCGCGTCCTTTTGTGGTGGTTGCAGTTTCCAGCACGTGAGTCATGCGTATCAGTTGGAATTGAAGCAGGCGCAGGTTCAAAAACAATTTGGTCAGATTACGCCCAGGGAGTGGATGGAACCTATCTCTGCGCCGCCGTATGGCTATCGCACCAAAGCGCGATTGGGCGTGAAGTACGTGGACAAAAAGGACAGAGTGCTCGTTGGTTTTAGGGAAAAGATGAAGCCCTATATTACCGACATTGAAAATTGCCCGATACTGGTCGACCCGGTTTCAAGTCTAATCGAGCCGCTCATAAAGCTCATTAGTGGGTTGAGCGAACCAAGAACAATTCCGCAGATTGAGGTTGCCTGTGGCGACAATGATGTGGCGCTAATCTTTCGCCATATGGCGGCAATGTCGAATGAAGATATGCAGAAATTGCATTCATTTGGACGTGAGCAATCTGTGCAGATGTTTTTGCAACCTGAAGGAATCGATAGTACTCACAAGATTTTTCCGCAGGACGACGATGATCTGCTGCATTATCGGTTGCCCGATTATGATCTGTTTTTTCAATTCTCTCCGCAGGATTTCACACAGGTGAATCTTGCGGTAAACAGGCAAATGGTGGCCAGGGCCGTAGCGCTGCTGGATATCGATCCTTCGGACGAGGTGTTCGATGCATTCTGTGGAATAGGGAACTTTTCGCTCGCGATATCCCGGTTTGCAAAGAAGGTGACAGGCGCAGAACAATCCGCCAGCAGTATTGCGCGGGCCCGTGACAATGCCCGGCTCAATGGTGTGGAAAATGTGTCTTTTGTCGTTGAAGACTTACAGCTGGAAACCACTGAAATCAATAGCTTAGAAGGGGTGAATAAGGTCCTTCTTGACCCGCCTCGAAGCGGTGCAGAGGCAATGGTCAAAAGGCTTGCCAGTAGTAATGTAGTCAGGGTAGTGTACGTTTCCTGCAACCCGGAGACGCTGGCTCGAGACATCGGAATTCTAGAAAAACAGGGTTTTGAGCTTCGATCGGCGGGAATAATTGATATGTTTCCTCATACAACCCATGTAGAATCTATTGCGCTCCTCGTCCGTCAGGGGTTACCCCACTAAGCCGCTCGATACTTAACGATTCTTTCATGGTTAAAGTCAGACAAGAACAACCGTTACTGGTTGATGGTTCAGTCAATATCGAAATGTGGCTGTGTAAAATCGGTGATGCGAGACCTGAAATCAATCTGTCACGTCTACGTGAGGTCTGCGATCTTTCAGAGCAGGCCGAAGAGAAAGCACTCGCAACCGGGGGGCTCTGGACCGAAGGCCACAGCAGCTTTCGTATGGGCCTTGGCATGGCTGAAATTCTCAATGAGTTGTACGTTGATGAGAATGGTATGGTCGCCGCGATCATCTATCGTGCTGTTCGCGAAAATCAGTTGACGCTCAACCACGTTAAAAAGCAGTTTGGGGCTGACGTTGCTCGTCTGGTTGAAGGTACGTTGAAGATGGCAGCCATCAGTGATATCCAGTTTGGTACAACTAAAAAACTTTTTGGTGAGCGTCAGGATCAGATGGGGCAGGCAAGAAGAATGCTCGTGTCGCTGGTTGATGATGTGCGTGTCGCGCTTTTAAAGCTAGCAGAGAGAACTTGCGCCATCAGGAATGCAGTGGCGAGCAAGAATCCCGGGGGGCTGAAACTAGCCAGGGAAGTTTTTGAGATTTATGCACCACTCGCGCACAGACTCGGTATTGGTCATCTTAAGTGGGAATTGGAAGACCTGTCCTTTCGGCTCCGGGAACCTCTTTCTTACAAACGCATTGCAAAGTTGCTAGACGAGAAGAGAACCGTCAGGCAGGAGTACATTGCAAATGTGGTGAGCGAACTGAATCTCAGGGTTAAGCAGGTCGGTATTGACTGTAAGGTGGATGGTCGTCCAAAACATATTTATAGCATCTGGAGAAAGATGCGCCGCAAGGGGATTCCCTTTTCGGAGGTTTATGATGTTCGTGCAGTCCGAATACTTGTTGGCGACGAGGGGGATTGTTATCGAATATTGGGCGTAGTTCACAATCAGTGGCGTAATGTTCCTCATGAATTCGATGACTATGTCGCGAACCCCAAAGAGAATGGCTACCAGTCACTTCATACGGCTGTTATTGGTCCTGAAGGCAAAGTACTGGAGATACAAATCCGTACCGCGGAAATGCACGAGGAAGCTGAATTTGGTATTTGTTCGCATTGGCAATACAAGGATGCAGGCGATCTAAAGGGCTCGGAATCCTATGAGCAAAGAATTGCCTGGATACGCCAAATCATTGAAGGGCAGGATGAAGAAGACGATAGTGATCTGGATCTTTTCAGTGCTTTGTCGGTTGATCGCATATATGTTTTTACGCCGGATGGTGACGTAGTAGACATGACGCCAGGTGCTACCCCCATAGATTTTGCCTACCGGGTGCATACAGAAATTGGACATAAGTGCCGTAGTGCAAAACTCAACGGACGTGTCGTGCCACTAAACACAGCAATGAGCTCGGGAGACAGAGTAGAGATTATTGTTGGAGATGAGCCGGAACCCAGAAGGGAATGGCTGCACGAGCACCTTGGATATGTGGCAACCTCACGGGCGCGGGCCAAGATTCAGGGTTGGTTTGCTCGAAGAGAAAAAGAAAAGAACGTAGAAGAAGGAAAGAAATTGCTGATCGAAGAGCTCAGCCATCTGGGCGTCGAACATTTCGAGTTCTCTGATCTGGTCGAACGTATGGATTATGAGTCACCCAGCGAATTGTTTTATGCTATCGCAATCGGTGAATTGACAGCGTTTGACGTCGTTGAAGAAGCTGCCGATCTGGTGCAGCTGGATATTTCGGATCATCAGCTGGACCTTGATATTGAAGCACCTGAAAATATAGCGGCAATCGAGGGACAGGGTGATCTTGATTTCGAGATGTCCGAATGCTGCCAGCCCGTTCCAGGTGACCTGATTGTAGGGGTTGTAGATGATGCAGACCTTGTGCACGTCCATCGGCATGATTGCCTGCAGGCGTTAAAAGCAGATGTCTACGGGCGTCTGATGAGCTTGGAATGGAAAGAATCCGTGGAGGTAACCTTTCCGGTTAGTATTGAGGTCCTGGCTTACGATCGATATGGATTACTACACGACATCACCGGTATATTGATGCGTGAGCACGCCAATGTTCGATCGACGACCACATTGACAGACAGACACAATAATCGCGTATCGATCAAAATGGTGATCGAGGTGGTTCAGTTAAACAAATTATTACAGACGCTTGAGAAGATGAAACAACTTCCCAATGTTACGAGCGCAAGGCGTACAGTATCATCGTAAGCGACGACTACATTAGTTCAGAATTTCATTTAGGTAGAACCAGGAGTTAAATCGTGAAATTGATTCTGATAGGTGCCCCAG
>JABGVY010000168.1 GCA_018645845.1 Gammaproteobacteria bacterium
GTACCGTGATCAACCGACGTACGGACTATTGGCAGGCCAAGGGTTATGTTGACGCTCTGTCCGAATGCTACATGTTTTAGGACGGGTAAACCCTGGTCGTGATACATCGCAAGTACAGCATCGGCACGGGCAAGGTTGTTGGGTGTAAAAAGGGTGTCTGCGGGAAGTGGACCTTCGAAATCCAGTCCCTGTTGCTGCAAGGCTTTAATAACAGGGATAATAGTTTCGATTTCCTCTCTACCGAGGTGCCCGTTTTCTCCAGCATGCGGGTTCAGCCCACAGACCAGGATTTTAGGGTGATTAATTTTGAATTTTCTGACGAGTTCGCTGTGCAGGATACTAGCAACTTCGGTCAAAGAAGTCGGCGTGATGGCATCACTGACCTTTGCAAGCGGCAGGTGAGTGGTCGCTAGTGCAACTCGCAGGGTCTCACCAGCGAGCATCATGACCACACGTTTGGTGCCGGTTTTGTCAGCAAACCATTCTGTGTGGCCGGAAAACGGAATGCCGGCATCATTGATAATAGACTTATTGATGGGTCCGGTTACGATACCGTCTGTTTTTCCAGCAAGGCATGATGAGAGCGCCTGTTCCAGAGTCTCGGTAACGTAACCCGCGTTTTCCGTAGTTGCGACCCCTGGAACAACGGTTGCAGAGGTTCTCACAGGGTGAACATTGAACGCTGCGATATTAAACGGTGCCAAGGTCACGTCATTGATTGGAACTTCGATCCTAAGATCGTTAGCCCGGTTTTGAATCAGCTCCGGATCCACAAAGTAGATGAGCTCTGCCTGTTGGTTATTTTTCTCGAATGCCTGAAGGCAAATATCGGGGCCTATACCAGCGGGTTCTCCGGGAGTGACCGCCAGCCTAGTTCTTGATTTCGACAAATGCCTTGTCCCTGATTTCTCGTTGCCAGTTATCGAGTTCCTCGTCAAATTTCTGGTTTCTCAGGTAATTTTCTGCTTGTCCCATCTTGAAGCGTTCGCTGAAGTCTTCTATTCGTCGCCCGGTTACCTCAAGGAAGTGGTAACCGTGAGAAGTCTTAAAAACTTCGCTAAGTTCGTTTATGTCCATTGCTTTCATGGTGGATTCGAACTCGGGAACGAAAACACCTGCACGACTCCAGCCGAGGTCTCCACCGCCTAATGCGGAACCTGGATCGTCCGAATATAGTTTAGCGACATCTGCGAAATCCCTGCCCGCAACAATTTCCTCCCGAAGGCTGATGGCAAGGTCCCTGCATTCGTCTTCAGTTCTGATTTCGTTTGGCTGGATTAATACATGCCGAACCTCGGTTTGCTCAATCTGGCCTTCCGAAGTCGCCCCACGTTTGCCCATTAATTTTAGCAGATGGTATCCACGACCACTCTTGATCGGGCCTTTTATGTCGCCGGCCTTCATGTCTGCGACCAGATCAGAGAACATACTGGGTAATTGACCGGGTTTGCGCCAGCCCATATCGCCACCTTCCAGAGCGTTCTGGTCTTCTGAAAACTCAATCGCGAGACTGCCAAAATCCGCTCCTTCCTGTAGTCGTGTACTTATACTGTCAGCCTTGTCGCGCGTAGTACGAATGTCTTGTGCAGAAGGGTTCGGTGGTAAGGCAATCAGAATGTGCCCTAGTCTGTATTGATCAGAGGTAACGGATTCACCAACTTCTGTAGCAAGGAAATTATTAATCTCCTGTTCCGTCACTTCTATTCTTCTTCGCATAACGCCTTGCTGGACCCTGCTGATGGCAAATTCCCGTCTGACCTGTTCTCGCATTGCAGCCCAACTGACACCGTCATTTGCCAGGGCAACCCGAAATTGGGTCAACGTCATCTGGTTCTGCGAAGCGATACCGGAAAGCGCCTCATTTAGCTCATCATCACTTACCCGGATGCCGGCGCGATCAGCTGTTTGAAGTTGAAGGTTCTCAAGGATGAGTCTCTCGATGATTTGTCCTCGCAGCGCGTCATCTGAAGGAGCCTGTGTCTGTGGGTCTGCCGCGATCTGCGCCTTGATGGCTTTCATTCGCTCATCAATTTCTGATTGCATGATGACATCCTGGTCGACGACGACAGAGATTCTGTCGATTAAAACCAGCGCAGCGTAACTGCTTACTGCGATCGAACTCAGGGTTAAGGTTGTTAGCAATGCTATGAGTTTCATTTGTCTACCTGCCAGGGTCGTATCCTGGTATTGAATTGTGAAGCCAATTGTCGAGTCGTCCCCCCAGAGAGGCAAGCCCTTTTAACTGGAATTCGAAATAGATGCCGCTGTCGGCTCTTCGGTCCTGAAAGAACTGGGTCGCAGATCCGGGTTGCGAAATACGAACAGTTCTTGGTCTTTCCAGGTTTCGACGGAAGACAACGCGTGTTCTCCAACAGCAGTCATTGTATTCGACTCCGAACAAAGACTCTATTGTTTGACCCTCATCCCAGCCATAGTTCCATCGACCAACCAGACTCCAGGCATTTGATTGGCCCAGGGGCCATCGGAAGGAAAGGTCCGTTTCTTCGCGATTACGTAGCTTTCTTTGCTGAAGTTTGTCTACCATTGAATAGCTGATGTTAAATACGGCATGATTGTCGCTGATATATCGCAGTGCAATAGAGCCCCGATTGGAACGATTATGTTCGGTATCGTGTTCGTAGCTCGCACGAAGATCGAAACCTTTAGCCTGTGTAGTCAGGCTAATGAATATCGGTGAAGTGTCATCAAGGGGGTTGTTGCCCGGGAAATCAGTGTCATTTACCGTGCGATCATCCATGTAGAAGATCTGTCCGACGCTGATCGCCAGTCGTTGTGCCCCGGTTGTCTCATCCAGGTATCTGGTCGTTATCCCGAGCGCGACCTGGTTGGCATCGCCGACTCTGTCATAGCCTACATAGCGGTTTTGTCGAAACAGGCTGTCATAGCCTGGCGTGATGATCAAAGAATCAAATACCGGAAGGTCATCCTGAAATTTTTCCTGAGCGTAGAGGTAATAGAGCCTCGGTTCCAGGGTCTGGTAAAAACGCTTGTTCCAAATGGAGGTGCGTCTTTCGAAGGTGAGCCCCATATCGAGTGATGCAAGACCTGTATTAATCGTTGCATGGTCCCTTGCGCCGGGAAGTTCATTGTCAAGACGATAGTTTCGATGAATATATCTAAGCCCGGGAGTTATGTATCCCCAGCTATTATGGAACGGCGCGCTGCCACTGATATCAGCAACTATTCGTGATCCCTCGGTTTTTTTGTCGGAAGGGTTATCAAACACAGTTGCCTGTAATAAGGCAGAAGAATCGATCTGACCGAACGATTTCGATCCGGAAATAGTGAGCCTGGGAAGAATTTCGTATTGGTTCGACTTGAGCGAGCTTATCTCCTGGAAGCTTCGAAGCTCCAGGGTGGATTGCCAGGAAATGGTGTCGTAAGAAACAGTGCCCGCTCTTAAGAGCGCGGGCTCCCTTGAGTTGCCCAGGGCGTTACTAAAATCTGAGTTGGTGTTGGTGAAACCTCCCAGATCGTCAAGATAATCGATGTCTGAGACGCTCGTATAATTGACCGAAGAGGACCATGGGCCTGCTCGACCCTTATGGCTGAAATGCGCGAGCCATCGATCTTGTTTGTCAAATTCGGAAGCGCTGGTCGACGTGATTCGTTCCAGCTCATTATATTCGTCATCGGAAGGTAGGAATGTCCCCGCGAGCAGGTTCTCGCCATAGTTATTCATGTGTCGGAGCTCAGCCTCGTGCATTACCCCGCGTTTCCAAATACTCCTGAGGATGTAGGTAGCGTCCAGGTTTGGCCTGAGGTTGAAATAGTAAGGTATGGCGACTTCTGTGCCGCCGTCGCTGTCGCGACCAATTGACGGCCATAGAAAACCGGATTGACGGGAATCATCAATAGGGAATCGAAAGTAGGGGGAGTAGGCGACAGGCACGCCCTTGATTCGCAGCGTGGCTCGCCGGGCAATGCCATATCCCTGCGCCTTGATGAGTTCGATTTCCTTGCCGCGAATTGCCCATATATTGCTGTTAGGTTCGCACGTCGTGAAGTCACCTTCAGTTATCGTCAGCGTATCTTGTTCATTTTTCTTAATCGATGTCGCTGTACCGCGGAGGCGGTTGTCATGTAACAAGAAACTGGCGCTGTCTATGGCCGCGGTACCGGTATCAAAGTTCCCCTCCACCCTGGCACCTTCAATAAGCAAGCCCTGCTGCCTGAGACGTACATTACCTTCGACGGTATAATGTTCAGTTTCGACGTCCATGGTGAAGAAATCACCGCGCAGCAACTGGGAACCCTGATGAACAGTCACATCGCCGGTTAGCGTTGTGGAATGGCCCTCGACGTGGAGCGCGCTGTTGCCGCTGGCATTGATAGGTGGAGAGCCGTCGGTGCGTTCAGAAGGGCCAGTTTTGATTGATCCATCGACATACTCTCCCTGACACTGGCCTGGTTTGCTGGTTATGCGCCAGTCGATTTCCGCGGCAGAATCGGCTAGAACAGGCGCACAACAGGAGTAAATAGAAAACAACAGCGGGCAAAGGTAACGGGGCAGCCTGATCATTGATGATGTGTCATTAAAAAATTGTGTCGATCGAAGCATTCCGACGATAATAAAGCATTCGACAAAGCAGGTCAGTCAGTTTTCATGAAAGATGATTCTCAATATGACGCCAGGGTGGCTGGCCTTGCCGAATGGGCCAGAACAAATGGCTCAAGCGCTAACATTCCTCCATCTGCGGTACTGCTGCCGGTTTCAGATGATGCCAGTTTCAGACGATATTTCAGGTTCAATGAAGGCGCCACAGGTCTGGTTTTCGTTGATGCGCCGCCAGAACACGAAGATAACGAGAGTTTCGTTAGAATCTCAGCAGCACTGTGTAACGTCGGTCTAAACTGCCCTGAAGTTATAGCTTATGATGACAGTCTCGGTTTTCTTGCTGTCACAGACCTCGGCGACCGACTATACCTTGACGAGATATTAGAGAACCCAGCGGCAACTGCTTCCCTCTACAGGGACGCCGTTAATGCGATCCTGAAACTTATGCCTGTCAGGTGTGAACTGCCCCTTTACGATGCGCAGAAGTTGAGAACAGAGATAGGGCTTTTCCGTGAGTGGTTTCTTGAGCGTCAACTGGGCTTTAAAGTTAGCAGCGATGTGGCATCCATGCTTGAAGAAGTGAGCGACTGTCTCGTCAGGAGCGCTCTTGAGCAACCGACAGTTTTTGTTCACAGAGACTTTCACTGCAGAAACCTTATGGTAGACGGGTTAGCGAACCCAGGAATTATAGATTTTCAGGATGCGGTTATCGGCCCTGTGACCTATGACCTGGTCTCTTTGTATAAAGATTGTTATTACCAATTTGGTCGAAATCTGGTGGAACAGATGGTGAGCGATTTTCACCAGAAACTTGTTGGGCTGGGGTTGGTGACGCCCGCTGCGCCGATGCTACGATGGTTTGATCTTATGGGTGCGCAAAGGCATCTCAAGTGCCTGGGAATCTTCAGCAGATTGAACTTGCGAGATGGAAAGCCCGGCTATCTTTCGGATATCCCGCTGGTGGTTGATTATTTGGTTGAAACTTCGGAAATTTATCCGGAACTAGAAGGCTTCCACCGTTGGCTGTTAGCCGAAGTCATGCCCAAGGTTAGTGGTCTAAAACAGGGGGTTCAATGAAAGCGATGCTGTTGGCTGCCGGGCTTGGAAAGCGCTTAAGGCCTATAACGAATACGACGCCTAAGCCGATGCTGGAGGTTGCAGGAAAGCCGTTGATAGAGCATCACTTGGAGCGGCTGCGCAAGGCAGGTATTGAGGAAGTGATTATTAACGTCCACCACCTTGGCGAACAAATTCAGGAGAAGTTGGGGGATGGCACTAGGCTAGGCGTAAAAATCCAATATTCTGTTGAAGCCCAATTGCTTGAGACCGGTGGTGGAATCAAGCAAGCACTCCCGATGCTGGGTGACTCTCCATTTCTTGTGGCCAGCGCTGATACCTACCTCGACTTTGATCTTGGCCGGCTACCGAATAAATTGCCATCGGGAATGCTAGGGCTTTTGGTGATGACCAACAACCCTGAGCATCATCCGGAAGGCGATTATGCGTCCGGTGATAATTCTATTCTGCAATTAGACGGTGATTTGTTGACGTATACAGGGACAGGGATATTACATCCGGATCTGGTGAGGGATGTTCCAAAGACCGTCTTCATGCTGCGGCAGGTCTTTGATGATGCTGTTCGAGGCGGTAAGTTTTTAGGCATAGAGCACGATGGTTATTGGTGTGATGTTGGTACAGAAAGCCGGCTCAAGCTGTTGCGAAAAAAATTGGATCAATCCGCGTAGCCTGCTCGTTAGCGAGCAGGTTAGAGAACAGAGAGGTAGGACCATGCCGCTTTCCCATGGTTAGTAAAAGCAAAATGAAGTCAGTAGAATGGCAGCAAAAAGGAGTGATCGCTCGGTGGAAAACATGATAGCACCGTCTATATTATCAGCAGACTTTGCCCGCCTTGGCGAGGAAGGCCATTCTGTGCTGGATGCTGGAGCAGATATCGTTCACTTCGATGTAATGGATAATCATTATGTACCGGTGCTGACCTTCGGGCCTAAAATTTGTAGTGACTTGCGGAACTTCGGTATAGAGGCACCGATTGATGTGCATCTGATGGTGAGCCCTGTCGATGGGTTGATCGAGGATTTCGCTGCCGCTGGCGCCAGTTATATTACCTTCCATCCTGAAGCATCAGCCCACGTTGACCGATCCCTGCAACTGGTGCGTTCTCTGGGGTGCAAAAGCGGCCTGGTATTTAACCCCGCAACACCGTTGCACTGTCTTGACCACGTGATGGATAAGGTGGACATGGTGTTAATTATGTCGGTTAATCCCGGTTTTGGTGGCCAGTCTTTTATTCCTGCTGCGCTGGATAAAATCAAAGAAGCAAGGCAGAGAATTGACAATAGCGGATTCGATATTCGTCTGGAAATTGATGGCGGAGTCAAATTAGACAACATCAGTGAAATTGCGTCAGCGGGAGCGGACACCTTTGTTGCTGGATCAGCTAGCTTTGGTCATAAAGACTATTCCGCAACTATCTCGGCAATGAAGTCGGCGATAAACCAGCAATGAACGCAAATTTGGTATGGGGCGATCAATCTTGTCAAACATACAGGGCTTGCTTTAAGCTCCCACGCCGACAAATGAGATTAGCGATGAACCCCCTCTTCTGGAATCAAATCAGCTTATTCCGGCCGACACTGCCTTTGTGTTGGCGAAGCCAACAC
>JABGVY010000274.1 GCA_018645845.1 Gammaproteobacteria bacterium
ATGTTCTCCGGAAAGTAATTCATAAGTCGCCATTGCCATGACCTTTGCAGATTCAACCATATCGGCAACACCAACATATTCGTTCGCCTGGTGGGCTAAATCAAGAATACCCGGTCCGTAAGCAATACAATCCTTTAACTTGCCAATTCGATCAATATGCTTTTGATCATAGGTTCCCGGAGAAACCACATACTCCGGTTCTCGGTCAAACACTCTAGAGATTCCGCGAGCGACAGACTGAACAACAGGTGCATTCTGATCGGTCATTGATGGCACTACTTCGAACAGATCTTTAAGTGAATAGGTAAAGTTCTCTCTGGATTTCGTAAGACCTTCCAGAAGACTCTGCACTTCGAGCTTAACCTCTGACAGTTGCTCCTCAATCAAAAACCTTCTGTCGAGTACGAGTCGACAGGAATCAGCAACCATGGGTGCTGGAAATCCAGTGAAGCCTTCTGCCAGTCCGCCGTGAATGGAGTTAATGTTCAGAGTAGACTGCTTCGCGCCTTCGGGTACCACCGGCATTGCTGTTACTTTCTGCTGCAGGGCCGGGAATAATTTCTGCTCAAATTCATCAAGCACGGCGGTCATATGTCGAATAGCGCTGTCACCAAGAAACGGCATCGACCCGTGAGCCACCGTGCCAAATGTTTCTAATTCGGACCACCAGACACCCCGATGGCCAAGACAAATTCTGTCTTTATTCAACGGCTCCGGAATGATCACATGATCTATTCTGGGCACAGCCATCCAACCCTTCTCGGCGAGGTATGCAACACCACCGTAACCGCCGGTTTCTTCATCCGCGGTACCTGAGATTTCTATCGATCCAGAATAATTCGGCATCCATTCAAGCAGCGCCTCGACAGCGATGATTGATGCTGCCAAACCACCTTTCATATCACAGGTTCCACGACCAAAAATTTTGCCGTCTACTAGTTTTGCGTCAAAGGGGTCTCCATCCCAACCCAGCCCCGGCTCGACAACATCAATGTGGGAATTAAAATGTACGCAGGGGCCTGGTCGGCTGCCCTCTTTCCTCGCGATGATATTCAACCTGGGGTAGTGCTCATTGTCACCCGGCATACCTTCTGCCCTGATGATATTGATGTCGAAACCTCGGCCTTCCAGGCGGCTTCTCAATAACTCAATGCAGTCACCATAATAGTCCCCCGGAGGATTGATCGTCGGAATTCGCACAAGCGCCTGAGTCAACTGAATCAGTTCTTCTTCCTTGCTTTCAATCAAAACCAGTAACTGATCAATTGAGGGTTTCATATTACTCACTATCCACTCCTGATAGGCGCCTCGTTAACCGCCCTTTAGTAGAAATCGCCTCTAACCCTGTTCAAACTTTTCGACCCTTAGCGCCCAGGTTCTGAGGGCACGCTTAATGAGCAGCAAATCAAAGGTTGCAGTAATCACATTAAAAACTCATATTGGAACCTTTAACAAATCTGTATTACTGCAAAGGTACTTTAATAAAATCGCGCTCGGTATAACCATTAGCTTCGACTCGATCATTAAGCGATTGGCCAATAAGGGCTCAAGCGCAAGGTTTCTTCAAAACAGAGTATCACCACCCCATGCCCCAGGGAACAGCAGGTCTTACGCGCAGTTCTTCAAACCATCGCATGTATGCAAGCACTATAAATCGCATTTCCCCGGGATTTGGCAATATCCTGATCAGAAACTTTCTGGAATAAAAAACGCTGTAAGCAAACCAGGATAACGTTACCCGTCATCCCTCATTGTGATTCAAGCGTTAGCCCCAGCTTGAGGTTCGCAGAATTGATGATTTCCCCTAAAGATTAAACGTAGTTACTGCTTTCGTGGTCACCTAGATGACTCAACAAGAAATCAACACACAGTTTGATTTTAGGGATCTGATACTTTGATCTGAGATAAAGAAGAAAAATACCAATATCCCTGGATCGATTGAGAGAGATGATGTCTGCCGTGGGTACTTCAACTACTTCCCCACTATCGAGATACGGTTGCATTCCCCACTGAGGCATAAACACGATGCCCTGATGTTGCAAGGCAGCCCGGCTGAGTATCATGCCGTTATTGCAGATCATAGAGGGCTTGATGTCGATTCTTTCCCAGTTGTCATCCGTCATCACATACCAATCTATCAAGCCCTTTGGACCACGATATTGCAGGGTCTTGCAACTTCTGAGCGTATCAAGAGAGAGTGGCATCGAACAATCTAACGACTCCAGAAACTTTGGTGTTGCGACCAGTTTGAATTCATGACCCGAAAGTCGTTTGGCGATCACTCTTTCATCCGGGGCGTAACCGCCTCGAATAGCAATATCAAATGGGTCTTTGCCCAAAGTCATCAGATCATCGCTGTAGTAAAGGTCGAACACAATACCAGGATAAGCCTGATTGAATTTTTCCAATATCGGCGATAACACCAGCTCACCATAGGTCGGCATAGCAGTAATTCGAATAATACCTGAGGGGGCATCCAGTCGCTGACTAACGAGTTCGTCCGCATCATCCAGAACGCGCACGCCTTCTTCGATCATGCTGTAGTACACAGCGCCCAGCTCAGTCAGTTTTACCGCCCGCGTACTGCGCTGCAACAGTTCAACGCCTAGCATCTTCTCCAGATCTTTGATGCGCCGGGAAATACTGGAGGTCGGTATGCCGAACTCTTCTGCTGCTTGGGTAAAGCTGTGTAGTTCAGCGACCCGCTTAAAATAGCGAAGGGCACGTATTTTATCCACAATCGTCTCTGTATGACCAAAATTCGGCGGAAAATCTATAGCATTGTTGCTTTAAAGACAATACTGATAGTGAATACTGTGTCTGTTTCGCTACCAGCCTTTGCGATTACAATGCATGTGCTGGGAGCAAAATAGGTATTAAGGTACCCAAGGAAGCGGGGCGCTACTGTACTTGTACCCGCTTCAGCACGCACCAACATCCCTGCCTTTGCCCGCTATTTTGCTCAGTGTTTATGCCGTGATTAGACGGCTGTTTTTACCACAAGCAAATTGTGAACTGCTTCTGGAGACAAGCAAAGCTAAGGTAGAAACCGCATCATGACCCAAAGCACCGCATGTGCTTTGGGTTGAATACGATTAATTATTAATATGGCGTTGTAAGTATGAAGATATTTCGTTGGTTGGGCATTACCCTATTAACCCTGGTGGTTATTGTCTCGGTTGCATTATTCAGTACCAGGTTTGCTGACGGCCCGATTGAAATCGTGTCCGGCGGCCCATTTTCCAGCGGTGAAAAGATGACAGGTCCCGAGCCTGACTGGAGTTTTCTTAACGATAAGGCAACGGTTGAATTTCAGTTAGAAAACCCTGCCCGATCGCGAACGACCTGGGTGGTTGAACTCGATGGAAAAATTTATATCGCCAGTGCTTACATGACCACAACCTGGGGTAAAATTTGGAAGCAATGGCCCCTGGATGCCGTCAAGGATGGGCGGGCAATACTCCGCGTAGATGGAAAATTATATGACCGGCAGTTGGTACGTATTATGGAAGGTCCAGAAGTGGCGCCTGTGTTGGAATTATTAAGTAACAAGTATAACCTTCCAAGTTCGCCTGAGGGCGTTGCCAGCGGTTATGTCTGGTTATTCCAGCTAGCACCTCGCAAGAATGCATGAGAAAGGTGCATTTAGTCAGTTTTAACCGGTAAACATTGATAGCCGTTGCTCTTACATGCGACGGTTATGACATTAACATTTCCGCTCGTTAAGCGAATTTTAATAACCCCGATCAACAGGGATCAATTTGGGTCCCGCTAAATTTAGAGATTAGAGGAAAGAACATTGAGTGACGAAACATCAAAAGAATTACGAACAAACATAACCGGTGCTGGAAAATTAGAGCTTTCGATCGTATCAGTACCAATGCCGCAACCGAAAGATGGTGAAGTGCTTATCAGAGTTGAAGCAACGCCAATCAACCCCTCTGATCTTGGTTTGTTGCTGGGGCCAGCGGATGTTTCTACGATGACCATTACCGGGTCCGGTGACGATGCCGTTGTGAGCATGGATATACCCGACGCTATGATGCCTGCAATGGCAGCAAGAGTTGACCAGCCGCTACCTGCCGGCAATGAAGGTGCCGGTGTTGTGATTGCGGCTGGCGCTGGAGCTGAAGATATGGTCGGTAAAACGATCGGTGTAGCCGGCGGAGCAATGTACTCGCAGTATCGATGCGTACCTGCAGCCAGTTGTTTAGTGATGAACGAAGACACGACTCCAGCACAAAGCGCGTCATGTTTTGTGAATCCATTGACAGCCCTTGGGATGGTTGAAACCATGAAAATGGAAAACCACACGGCGTTGGTGCACACCGCTGCAGCCTCAAACCTGGGACAGATGTTAGTGAAAATTTGTTTAGCCGACGGCGTTCAATTGGTCAATATAGTCCGGAAAAAAGAGCACGTAGCGCTGCTAAAAGCTTTAGGCGCCGTGCACGTTTGTGATTCAAGCGAGCCGACTTTTCATGAAGACCTTGTCGATGCGTTAGTTGTAACCGGCGCGACGATCGCTTTTGACGCCACCGGTGGCGGTAAACTGTCTAGCCAAATTTTAACCGCGATGGAAATAGCCGCAAATAGAACTGCTGACGGGCATAGCATTTATGGATCAACTACTTATAAACAGGTCTATATCTACGGTGGGCTGGATCGCTCAGCGACGGTTTTGAACCGTGCATTTGGCATGTCTTGGGGCCTCGGCGGATGGCTACTAACCCCATTTATCGGAAAAATTGGTATGGAAAAGTTTGGCGAATTACGGCAACGGGTGGCAAATGAAATAAAAACAACTTTTGACAGCCATTACACTCAGCAGATTTCGTTAGCAGATGTACTAAGTGCCGATGCAATCAACGCCTATTCCAAACAAGCAACCGGTGAAAAGTTTCTAATAGAACCTCACCAGTAAGCCTTGTCGCAGAACCAAAAGAGCCTGGCTATAAACCAGGCTCTTTTATTCACGCTAGGGGGAGACCCGTTAGCCCTGACAAATTAATTTCCCCTGGGGACCCATCATCAGCCAGAACACACGCCTCTTCACCCGCTGAAGAAGAAACACTGGCTTGGACTCCAAATGACCTTCAAAGAGACGAGGAAGCCTGGGCCAGGCTCCCTAGAACTCGAGAATCGCTCGGCCGCTGATTTTGCCTTCCTCAAGCGCGGTGGTTGCTTCGTTGATCTGCTCGATGCTATAGCGCTCCGTCACCATTTCTTCCAGTGGTAAATGACCGTCCTCATGCCATTGCAAAAACGTAGGAAAGTCCCTGTCGGGTGCACAGGAACCGCCGATACTGCCACGAAACTGCTTCTCATTAATCAGTATGTCGATAGCATTTAACTCAACAGGCGTAGAGGGCACGCCCACCAGTACCGCGGTCCCACCAACGTGTTCACCGAAGTGGCAGGTTCTACAAGCCGGAGCAATTTGCTCCATGGTTTGCCGCAAACCGATGCAATCAAAAGCGTAGTCCGCACCACTCACTGGTTGCCGGGTGATCGTGTATTCGCCTTCCCGAACCGTCATGGCGTGAATGACAGCCACCGCGTCTTCACGACCCGCGTTAATCGTATGGGTTGCACCAAACCGCTTCGCAAACTCCAGCTTCGCATCATCAAGATCAATAGCGATAATCGGACTAGCACCGGCCATACGCGCGCCTACCACCGCAGACAAGCCCACGCCGCCCACCCCAAAAATGGCGACGCTTTCGCCAGCTTTCACACCGGCAGTGTTTATTACTGCTCCAGCCCCGGTCATCACCGCACAACCAATTATCGAAGTCACATCCTTTTTGATATTGGCATCGGTCTTCACCACATACTGCTCGTCGCAGAGGGTGTGATCAGCCCAGGTGAATACGTTTTCGGATTGCGCGGTGCCCCCCGTCACCTCAAGCGTTGCCCTCACCGGCAAGCCTGTTGCATCTCTTGCGGCCCGTGGAACCCAGGTAACAAGCACAATATCTCCCTCGTCAACATGAGTCACCGCACTGCCTTTCTTGATAATAATGCCGGTCGCCTCATGGCCCAATAGAATCGGCGAATTGCGCTCCCGATGCATTTGGTGCAACTGCGAATGACAGACTCCGGAGGCATATTGCTTCACCACCACCTGAGTGGGACCCGGATCCGGCAACGTCAGCTCCTGAACTTCGAGCGCTCCTGGCTTCTGTGGCAATACAACGACCCTCGCAGCTGTCCCCATCATGTTCTCCTCTACCATCTTATTGAATGCATTATTTGCAGCGTGTACTACGCTATTCCCTGAGGGATATAAGCACTTCCTGTAACCCAGGTTCAAGCACTATTCTTCATACAGCCAGCACTTATGTCAGGGTGCCGAACGTTTCAATAGCACACCCGTTCTAAAGTAGTGAAAAGACCCCCACAAAATAACCACCAAAGTGGTCATCAGGGCATAGCGTAAGCCATCAAGACCATATTCCGGTGAAAATACATCGCTAAAAAAACCGACAGAGAAAGGCCCAAGCCCTAGCCCAATAATGTTGGTTATGAACAGATTAATGGCCGCTGCGACCGAGCGCATTTCCGTTGGAGTCTGATTTTGTATCAATGCGAAACCAGGCGCGACATACACGGTCCCGAGTGCAGCCGGCAGCGCGTAGGCCCACAAGGCACCCGTCTGACTAGCGGCCATGAAACAAAAATATAGGAAAGGAAGCCCCAGTAAACTTGCCACTGCGACGATCCAGGGCAGCCATTGCTCTCCGTGCCGA
>JABGVY010000328.1 GCA_018645845.1 Gammaproteobacteria bacterium
AAAGCGCTACCCGAAGACAGGTTTGGAAACACCGAGCCGTTATGACATCCCGATGTGGCGCAGGAACCATTAAAAACCTGGGATTGAACATCATCAATGTCAATTGCAAAAACTGCCTGGCCATAGATCACCATTAATAGCGCGATCAACTTACGCATAACGAATATCTCCAAGGTTGCCGTGGCAGCCTAGCTGCTGATCCACTGCAAAATAGGGCGTCGCACATTCTTCCAGGAAACGAATGCCATCTTCAGGAGTTTTAAGAAGTGCGATGGATGTGAGTGATCCCGCCACAATGGAGGTGGGTGCCGCGACGCTAGCGCTTAAAAGGCCTTCAACAGGCCAACCGGTTTCAGGATTAATTAAGTGACTGTATCTGACACCGTCAATATCGAAGTAGCGCTCATAGCCCCCGGATGTCGTTACAGCGCCCTCAGAAAGCTCGATTACTGCGATGGCACAATTGCTTTCTGTCGGGTGTGTGACGCCAATAGACCAGGGAGTCCCGTCCGGCTGGGAGCCGATAATGCAAATGTCACCACCGAGATTGATCAGACCGTGTTCGATTCCCATTGAACGTGCTTTAGCTGCAAGCACGTCGGCAACGTATTCTTTGACAACACCGCCAAAGTCTAGCTGCATACCCTTGATTGGCAAAAAGACCTCATTGGAAGACATTTCGATCTTCTTCCAGCCGACTTTTTCTAGATAAAAGTCCAGTTCTGAATCTGTAGGCAGCCGTCTCATATTTTTATTCCAGAGCTGTCGAAGGACACCAGAGGTGATGTCGAATAAACCGTTGCTTTGAACGTAACATACGCCGGAATAGTCCAATATTGCAGCAACTTCAGGATCAATGGTCACAGGATGTCGACCAGAGGCATTATTAACCTGACTGGTCACGCTGTCTGTTCGGTAGCGAGAGTATTTACTTTCGAATCTCTGAGTTTCACTAGTACAAATACGGGCGACTTCATTAGCGAGCGAACGGTCTACCGCCGCCAGCCTCAATTCACACGGGCATCCCATAGCCTGAAAATCAAATTGATAGGTTTCCACTACACTAAAACCTGAAGTTGAGACCTACCGAGGTCATATTGAATGATAGCAGTGCTGGATGTGACTGATCAGAAGCATCATGGCCGTAACTTTTGTCACTAATATATCGATCAAGGCTCAAAGAGACATCCCATTGCAGGGCACTGTAGATCAGTTTCACGCCCATGGTGTATGCACCGTAACCTGACAAGCGAAAGTCGCTGGACTGGTTTACTGACGTAGCCAGGCCAAAGTCATCAGTACCCCGGTAAAAATCTGCTTCGTTTTGACTGTAATATCTGACATTCGGCACGACTCTGACGTTATCGCCGAAGTTCTGATGCCAGCCGGTGTGAAAGGTGTGAGAGTTGATTCCCCAGTCGTCATCGTAATAACGGTAATCCAGATGCAGCGCAGCATTCTGGTTGTCGAAATAGCGGCGATATTTAAGGCTTAGAGCCCATTCAAGCTTTTCGTCAGGACGCACGTCTCGCAGCTTGTAGGGATCGCTTAGGTAACCATCGTGGTCTGTGACATCTAACCCAACATGCAGGACGCTGTTTTTGTTCAATACCTGGGCCCAGCCAGCAGATAATGATCGCGATTTCTTTTCCTCTCTTTGTACTCGGCCAAAACTTAATGCATCGGTTGGTTCAATGTCGTCATTGGAGTAACTCACGCCGAGCGATAGCGTCGATAACTTGTTATTCATTTCCCACTCACCAGAAATGGCAACAGCCCTGGCTTCGTAGTCATCCTCATCTGAACGGGTAAGGCCGACCGAGATGCTCCGGGACTCACCGTGATGCGTCGCGGTCAAGCTCACCTCGGTACGCTTGTCGCGGATAGTTGCACCACTCATGATCAAGCTGGCTTCACCGTCCGCACCCATAATCGTACCCCAGGGCGAAGCGCCGGACATGGTTTCATAGGCAACGTCAACACCCAGACTCCATTTTTCGCCAACCGGCGTCAGCAAACGAAACTGGCCAATGTCTATTTTATAGCGCTCATCGGAGCCGGCCAAAACATCTCGCTGGGGTACGTCTTCTTCCTGATAGGTTGTTGCCTTAATAGCGACAATCGTTTCAACAGGCTGTGGCGCCGCAAAGGCTGGCAGGGCCATCGCAGCAGAGGATAGAGCGAGAAATGGATTCGGTTTAGCCATTAGTTGCACCCACAGCCGGCCCCTGCAGCACCGGAGCCCCCGCTGGAGGCTTCTTTGCTGTCGTAGACCTGCTGATATAAGGGCGAATTTAACCCCTCTGAAAGCTGCATCTCGGGTTTGGCAAGCGTGCCTCTCTCCCAGGGTTGAACTGTTTCACAGGCTGTGAGGCTCAATAGAGATACCACGCATAGTGACGTTACTAACTTAACTTTCATAGCGATGTTTCCAATAGTTGGTGAATACGGCGCCTTATCGAGGCCATATCACCCGTTTTA
>JABGVY010000273.1 GCA_018645845.1 Gammaproteobacteria bacterium
CACGCGTTCTTAGCTCATCGTGGTTTTCATATTCCGGAACTTCGCAGCTCAGGTATCGACACACAAAAATGTAAGTCGGTCGATATTCAGTCATCTGTGCATAAGTATGCATTCTAAAAAAGGAGACTTGACCTATCGCTATGGCAATCATCAGGGCAATCCCAGGCAGCCATTTCAGAGACCTCGCTGCGAAGACTCGACGCCTGTCCTGGAGAAGAAATCCATGATCATCATGCAAAGGAAACTCAAAGCCCGGGACAACAACGCTGTTTTCTCCTAACTCCCGGGCAGTGGAGGCCTCGCCGGTTTCTGGATACGCGAGATATTCTTCATAGTAGAGATCCGCAAAATACTCATATTCATCCTCATCCTCATCCTCCTCTTCATCTTCATCTTCATCTTCCTCAATCCCGGGTGAACTGGGCACACCTGACTGCGGGTCCGGAAGAATGCCTGGATGGGTGACCAAATAATCCAGATAGAACTCCATCAGCTCGCTGCCGGCGGCTTCGGATTCGGATTCGGATTCGGATTCGGATTCGGCTGCAGTTTCCTCAGCCTGGTTGTCTCCCGGAATTTCATCGAAGTAAGTTGGTGGCTCGGGTTCACTGAGAGTAATCGCTGAAAGCAAATAATCGTCGAAGCTGGACCAGTACTCCGCAGCGATTGCCAACCGTTCAGTTTTATCCAACAACGGTGACACAAAATATTGTTCGGCCTTGAAAGTATGCAGGCACGCCCCGCAACGCACAGAACCATTAGCAATAGATATTTGCGCCTCGGTGACCTTGAATGTCATCTGGCAATTCGGGCACTGGGTAATCGCCTCGATCAAGTTCGCTTCCAGACCAGCCGAACCCAGCCGTTCAATTCAGTACGGTCAATCAGCTCAACCTGCTCGACCAGTTCGACGTACGCTTGTAGCACCCAGTCAGCCTGGCTGCTCATAATACCGGAGAGTATCAACAGCCCGCCCGGCTTCATTGTTTCTACCAGCATCGGAGCCATCTCGACCAGCGGTTGTGCGAGTATATTAGCGAGTACGATATCTGATGGCAGCAGTGCTACCCCGGGGAGGTGTGTGCCCACCGTCACCAAATTTCGTCTCGCGTTTTCAGTCGTAGCTGTCAGTGCCTGGGGGTCGTTATCGATTCCGGTAACTTTCTTTGCTCCAAGCAACGCTGATGCGATCGCGAGGATACCGGAACCACATCCGTAGTCGATAACATCAAGCCCACCGACCTCAATAGAGTCCAAGTACTCAAGGCATAGCCTGGTCGTTTCATGGGTGCCAGTCCCAAAGGCCAGCCCGGGATCCAACTCTATAATTACCTTGCCGCCAGGTTCCAGCGAGAACCCCGTTGGACAAACCCACAGCCTGCGACCAAATTGCATCGGCTTGAATCGCGATAACCATTCACGCTCCCACGCCCGATCATCGAGCCTTGCTACAGCTTCCAGTTTATAGCTATCGCGGGCCAACTCCATCGTTAGATTTTCAACAGAAATATCACTTTCAAAAAGTCCCGTCACCATGACCTCATCCCACAGCGGATGTTCCCCGGGGGGTGGCTCGAAGATCGGCTTGTCCAACCCATCTTCTACTGTCACGGAGACTGCGCCATGATCCCAGAACCAGGCTTCCAATAGATCAAGCCTACCCTTGGTTGACGACGCCGACACATTCATCCAATACATTACTTCTTCATCCTCTCCAGGAAATGGGTGTCCAGTTCCCCTGATCGAAAGCGGGCATCACGAAGGATCAATCGCTGAAGTTCAATGTTGGTCGACAATGGCGCTATGACAAATTCGGCCAGCGCTCGTTCCATTCGTGCGATGCACTCGCCCCTGTCAGATCCTGTTGAAATTAACTTGGCGAGCAGAGAATCGTATTGGTGGGGCACTAGATACCCCTGGTACAGGTGTGAATCCAATCGAATGCCCGGACCACCCGGTGCACGGTACTGATTAACGGGCCCTGGTGCTGGTCTAAAATCCCTGCCTTCAGCATTAATCCTGCATTCCATCGCGTGTCCTGAAAAGCAGATGTCACTCTGTTTGAGCGACAAACGTCCGGTGGACGCAAAGGATAGCTGCAACTTAACCAGGTCTATCCCGGTAACAGACTCGGTAATCGGATGTTCCACCTGTATTCTTGTATTCATTTCAATGAAGTAAAAAGCTCCATCCTGAAACAGGAATTCCAGCGTTCCTGCATTCGAGTACTTTAGATCAGCGAGCGCATCACAGCAGGACATTGCCAACGCTTCAATTCGATCACCCGGGATACCCGGCGGGGGTGTTTCTTCTAATAACTTCTGGTGACGCCGCTGGATGGAACATTCCCTTGCACCAAAGTGAATGACCCGGCCTTTACCATCTCCGAAAACCTGGATCTCTATATGCCTGGGTGCGTCCAGCCATTTTTCAATATAAACGCCATCGTTCCCGAATAGTTGCTCTGCCTCGTTTCTTAGTCGCCCAAACGCCGATCGAAGTGATGCTTCATCGTCGACAACCTGGATACCACGTCCGCCGCCGCCATGACTTGCCTTTAACATCACAGGGAAGCCAATGCGCTCGGCACAATCACAGGCATCATCAAGCCTGGTAACCTCTCCATCACTACCCGGCAAAACCGGAATTCCTTTCGCAGTCATCGCTGCACGCGCTTTAGCCTTGTCCCCCATCAGCTCGATATGGGCAGCGGTGGGTCCTATATAGCAGAGCCCCGCTTCCTCTACCTGGAGCGCAAAATCACTGCTTTCCGATAGGAATCCATACCCGGGATGAACACCGTCACAATTTCTGGTTATTGCCGCAGATATTATTTGTGATGAATCAAGATAAGAATATTTGCCAATACAGACAGTGTCGTCCGCAAGAGGCAAGTGAAGTGCAAGACTGTCCGCCTGGGAGTGTGCGGCAACCGTTTCCAGGCCAAGTTCCCGACAGGCACGCAGGATACGCAAGGCGATCTCGCCACGGTTAGCGATAAGTACCCGCTTCATCCTCTGTTAACTGATGGTAAAAAGTGGCTGGTCGAACTCGACGGGCTCTTCATTGACGACCAGTATGGCCCCAATGTTCCCCGCCTGTTCAGCCTTGATATGGTTCATCATTTTCATCGACTCAATGATACAAAGCGTATCTCCTTCCCTCACCGCGTCTCCGACGGCTACAAATGGGGGCGATGATGGCGAAGCTGCACTGTAGAAGGTACCTACCATTGGGGCCCCAACGACATGGCCACTCAAAGGATCGCCAATCGAAGGTTGATCAGCCACACGCTCCGAACGAGCAGCTATTGGCTTACGCTCCGACAATTTAGGGTCAGAAAGAGGCACAACAACACCACCCCGGCTTATCCGAACCGAATCTTCGCCTTCCTTGATCTCGATCTCACTGATATCTGATTCTTCCATCATCTCAATCAGCTTCTTTACCTTTCGAATATCCATTACTGATCCTCCAGGTAACTCACCGCATATTCAGCGGCAAACCGATAACCACTCGAACCCAGTCCGGTGATACAACCCACCGCAATATCGGATAGAAATGAGTGCTTCCTGAAATCTTCACGGCTAAATACGTTTGACAGATGGACTTCGATGAATGGGATCGACACGCTCAGCATCGCATCTCGAAGCGCGATACTGGTGTGCGTATATGCGCCAGGATTGATGATAATGAACCCCGCTTTTCCCTTGCCCGCGTGAACCAGGTCAATCAGCTCATGTTCAGCGTTGCTTTGACTCGACGAGAACTGGTAACCCGCCTTCTCCACAATGGCACTGACCATTGTGTTGATATCATCCAGCGTCTCATAACCGTAGATCTCCGGCTCTCTCGCGCCAAGTAGGTTCAGGTTTGGGCCATTTAGCAACGTAATTTCAGTCATTTCGATTCTCTCGCGGCTTTTTGGATAAAATACCGTTTTTTGGCTCATTTGTCCGATTTTTTCGGATTTTAGGCAATTTATTTGATTAATTACAAAGCGATTGTGACAACGACGCCTGGCGCGCCAGCAACTCTCGTCGATTTTCTATTTTTTCGGATTTTTCGCTACTTTGGGCGAAGTTACGTGCTTTTTTTGGGGAGGATAGCAAAATCCCTGAGCTGCACAGCCCTGATAGCGCACTTCAAGTTCCTGTCCCGGGGGCAAGAATGTTTGCAGCTCAATCAATCCATCCAAGACCTTCACCCTACCGAAAATTTCGTCCTGTCGAAAGACGCCCGGAGGCAACTGGATGCCCTGCGCCTTTCCGTCATGAAATATTTCAATCTTGTCCCGGTAGAGGAAATAGCCAGGCATTACCTGCCAGAACATTTTGATACCAGCGCCTTCGAGGTAGCTTCCAAACCGAAAGGCCTCATCAACCGGCAGAATTAGGGATTCCTGCTCAAAACTATCGCGACCAATCTGGGTATCAATAACCAGCTCAGCGCGACAACTCCAGGACAGCAGGATCAGCATAAATAGCAAAAAAGACTTCAGGGTTTGCTTCACAGGGTTCTCGTGCTTCAATTAGCAATTCATATAGACGTCTACACTAACATTGTGAGCCGATATCTCGCCTTAAGTTTTGTTCTGTCGGTATTTATTCCCGGCTGCACGGTAATGCCCCCCGTCAACCCCCCACCTGTTGATCTGACAGAAGAAAAAATCCAGCAATTGCTCTCTTCCGCCGATGCAGCAATGCAGCACAACCAGCTAACGACCCCGGCAGACGACAACGCCCTGGACCGCTACAAACTTATTCTCACACTAAACCCGTCGAATACGCTCGCGATCGCGGGCATAAATCGTATTGTAGAAAGGTATCTTGCCTGGGCGCTTGATCACGCCGAGAGGTCCAACCTCACAAAAGCCAGATATTTCGTCTCGTTGGCCGAGGGTATCGATCCGGCTCATCCCAATATCAAGCCCGTAGTCAACAAAATAAATGACCAGGAAGACAAGGTTGTCAGCGTCTTCCAACTTGACGCAACCTCTGTGCGTAATCAGTCAGTCGACTCTGGTCTGTTTGCAACAATCGCTGCCAGGATTCAGCGCCATCGCGCTTTTATTATCATCAGGGCACGAGACGACCGGAGCGGCCGATGGTTATATCAGGAACTCAACCGCCGGGTAGATTTCAGGATAGAGGCGAGGTTCGAGATAAGCAGTAATCCATCAGTTTCACTGACCCTGTAATCGATTCCGATTCCGATTCCGGCACGCGCTCACCTTCTGATTGAGTCAAATTACCGATTTCCGAGTTTCTGAGTTTCTGGTCCATGGAATAAGAGTTACCATTGACATAACACACCAGGGAACAGGAACGTGAGTGGATTAGAAGACAGCATCGAAAACGCCAAAGAAACAGTCAGCGACACGCTTGAAGTCTCTACGTTTTCACAAAATCTTTTGCGTGGCGCCATTATCACCATCGTCGTCCTTTTAGTGCTCTTTAGTTCATTAGCATTTTACTGGGACCACGAACCAGACATGTTCGATGTCAAACAGGTGACCGATCAACAGATAAGCAAGCTTAAAACCAGTGGAGTGACGGGTAGCACTACCGTTGCCACCATGATCACTATGGCGGACATACTCCTCTACAAGCGCGGCGGCTACCTGCACAACGACGTTATCCTGCCAAGCCTGCTGATGGATAATGTCCCCAACTGGGAATTCGGCGTACTCGTGCAAATCCGGGATATGGCCCGGACCCTGAGGAACAATCTCAGCAGATCGCAGTCCCAGTCCACTGAAGACGCCGATCTGGTGAAGGCTGAGGGCCAGTTTTACTTTGACAATGATTCCTGGATGCTGCCAGAAACCGAATCCGAATACCAAAAAGGAACCGACGCCCTACGGCAGTACATGTTTCGACTCGGTGACCAGCGACAACAGAGCGCACAGTTTTATGCTCGTGCTGATAATCTCAGAGCATGGCTGTCGGAAGTAGAAACTCGCCTTGGCAGCTTATCCCAGCGTCTTTCCGCCAGCGTAGGCAAGCGCCAATTAGACACATCGCTGGCAGGAGATGTCGCTGCGACCCAGTCAACCTATTCCGCTACAGAACAGGAGGTTAAAACCGCATGGACAGAGCTTGATGACGTTTTTTATGAAGCTCGCGGCACTACCTGGGCCTTACTTCACCTGCTCCGAGCGGTTGAAGTCGACTTTGTTGATGTCTTGCAAAAGAAAAATGCCCTGATCAGCATGCAGCAAATCATCCGTGAACTGGAACCCACCCAGGACACCTTGTGGAGCCCTGTTATTCTCAATGGCAGCGGTTTTGGCACCCTGGCCAACCATTCGCTAGTCATGGGTTCGCATATTTCACGTGCCAATGCAGCGATTATTGACCTAAGACGCCTACTTGAAGACGGATAAGTGCTAAATTCCGGTTCAAACTTGGCGTCCATTTTTGTACCATAAGCGCGCCTTAGAGGGGGTACCCCTAAAATCAGCCAATTACTGTCATTTCAGCCATTGGGGATTTGACTAAAGGCACTTGAATTACAGAATCACTCCAATCGGAATTGCTTATGGAAACGTTAGTTGTTATGCCACCTATTGCAGGTGTGCTGGGTCTGGTCTGTGCAGCCATCATTTATCTGTTGATGGCCAAATATGACGCAGGCGGTGAAAAGATCAAAAAAATCGCGGCCGCCATTCATGAAGGCGCTATGGTCTTCCTCCATCGTGAATATACGATGTTGGCACTGTTTGCCGGGCCTCTTTTTCTCATCATCCTATTTTCTCCGCTCGGGTGGAAAACAGCCGTTGCATTCGCTGTCGGCGCTGTTTGCAGCGCAGCAGCAGGTTATCTGGGCATGTTTGCAGCAACAAAAGCAAACGTCAGAACAACCGCTGCAGCTCAACAAAGTGGCGCTGGCTCTGCACTGAAAGTCGCATTTTACGGCGGATCAGTCATGGGTCTTTGCGTCGCATCACTCGGCCTTTTGGGGCTTGGGACACTCTACTGGTACTTCGGCGGCGATCCTGAAACAGCACATGCCATTCACGGATTTGGTATGGGGGGATCCAGTGTCGCACTATTCTCTCGAGTCGGTGGCGGTATCTTCACTAAAAGTGCTGATGTCGGCGCTGACCTAGTCGGAAAAATCGAGGCAGGCATTCCCGAGGACGATCCCCGCAACCCTGGTGTAATTGCAGACAACGTTGGAGACAACGTAGGCGATGTCGCAGGTATGGGTTCTGATATTTTCGAGTCCTATTGCGGATCAATGATTGCCACTATCGCC
This sequence comes from Gammaproteobacteria bacterium, assembly GCA_018645845.1. Taxonomy (GTDB): domain Bacteria; phylum Pseudomonadota; class Gammaproteobacteria; order Pseudomonadales; family Azotimanducaceae; genus UBA9659. Next base: position 7,264 of record JABGVY010000273.1, read on the forward strand.
ATTGCAGCAACCCTGGGAACGGGCGCGGCTTACGGCGTAGATGCGCTGTCTGCAGCTGGTGGGCGTGAGGCTTTGTTGTCACTGCCACTGATACTTTCCTCGGTCGGACTCGTCTGTTCGGTTCTCGGCATCATTATCGTTAACCTGCTGTCAGGTCTGGGCCCGGGGCGCGCATTGGAACTGGGCCACCAGATTTCAGCCGTGCTGCTAATTATTGCTGCCTACTTCCTGACAGACTACATGGGTGTCAGCACCAATGTCTGGTGGGCTATTGTCGCCGGTACCGTAGGCGGTATCCTGATTGGTGTTGTGACTTCTTACTACACCTCTAAAGGTCCCGTTATCAAAATTGCCGAATCCGGTAAAACAGGTACCGCAACAGTCATGATTACCGGCCTGGCGGTTGGTATGGAATCAGTTGTTATCCCAATCCTGGCAATCAGCGCCATTATCTACGTTTCTACAGACTTGGCAGGACTCTACGGCGTTGCTATCGCTGCGGTTGGCATGCTCGCGACTGTTGGTATGACTATGGCGCTCGATGCTTACGGTCCTGTCGCAGATAACGCTGGCGGTATTGCAGAGATGGGGGGTCTGGGTGAGGACGTGCGTGAAATCACCGACGGCCTGGATGAAGTGGGAAATACCACTGCCGCAATCGGTAAAGGTTTCGCGATCGGTGCGGCGGCACTGGCTGCATTGGCCATTATCGCAGCTTTTGTGGAAACGATGGCACACAACAACCCGGGATTCTCGCTCGAACTTTCGAACCCGAAAGTCCTAACCGGTATCTTCATCGGTGGCATGTTGCCATTCCTGATAGCCTCTATCACCATGACCGCAGTAGGTGATGCGGCGATGGAAATGATCGAAGAAATTCGACGACAGTTCCGGGAAATTCCTGGTCTGATGGAAGGCACCGCTGAACCTGATCACGCCAAATGCGTTGATATCGCTACACAGGCTGCACTGAAAAAGATGATCCTGCCCGGCATCATCGCCATCGCAATGCCCGCTATTGTTGGTTTCAGCCTGGGTGCCCAAACGTTAGGCGGTATGCTTGCAGGAGCTCTGTTGGGTTGTGTTCTTATGGCGCTCATGATGGCTAATGCCGGTGGAGCCTGGGACAATGCCAAAAAGTATGTTGAAAAAGGCAACCTTGGCGGCAAAGGCTCAGATGTCCACGCATCTGTGGTCGTTGGCGACACCGTTGGTGACCCGTTCAAGGATACTTCTGGCCCGTCCATGAACATCCTCATTAATGTCATGGCTATCGTAAGTCTGGTGATTGCTCCGCTGTTGTAAGCGGAAATGTCTCTAACAAAAAAGGCGGGGTTTCCCGCCTTTTTTGTTGGCTCGGAAGACGTTTAACTAATTCGTTCGGTTAGTGCCAAATCGAAACCCTATCTGCTTCGGGTAAATACAGTTCATCACTTTCCTTTACGTCGTAGATCGAATAGAAGTCGCTCATATTAGACATAACGCCGTTAATCCTGAATCGGTCCGGGGAATGAGGATCGCTTTTCACCAGCAGTTCCATGAACTGGTCACGCCATTTCAAACGACTAGCCTGTGCATTCCCAATGAAGAACCGCTCTTCGCCAGTTAACCCATCAATATTAGGCGCATCTTTGCCTTCAAGTGACATTCTGTATGCCTTCAGGGCGATAGCCGTCCCTCCGAGGTCTCCTATATTTTCACCCAATGTCAGCTCTCCATTGACGAATAAGCCTGGCAAAGCTTCAAATTTATTGAACTGGTCAACCAGCCCCTTGGTTCTTATCTCAAAATTCGCTCGATCCTCATCAGTCCACCAACTTCGAAGATTTCCATCTCCATCATACTTACTGCCCTGGTCATCAAAACCGTGGCCAATCTCATGGCCAATCGTGACGCCGATCGCACCATAATTATAGGCATCATCCGCCTCGGGTATAAAATTCGGCGACTGCAAATACGCCGCCGGAAATACAATTTCGTTCAACCCGGGGTTGTAGTATGCATTGACCTGTTGCGGCGCCATAAACCATTCAGTTCGATCAATCGGTTTACCTAGCTTGTCCACATTTCGGTTATGAGAGTAGGTTCGAGCGCGTTTGATATTCCCCACAAGGTCATCCGCAAATAATTCCAGAGAAGAATAGTCTTTCCACTTATCGGGATACCCAATCTTGGGCGTGAACTTGGAAAGTTTAATCAATGCTTTCTCTTTGGTTTCGTCACTCATCCAGCCAAGATTCTTGATCGAATCCTCGTAAGCCCTGTTGAGGTTGGCGACCATTTCAACCATTCGTTCCTTGGACTCGGGTTTAAAGTGACGCTCTACATAAATTTTTCCTAACATTTCACCGATGCTGCTATTGATGGAAGAAACAGCCCTGCGCCATCGGGGTGTCTGCTCCTCACTGCCCGCAAGTGTTTTAGAGTAAAAGTCGAATCGCGCCTGCACAAAGTCTTCACTCAGGAAATTGGCGAAACTGGAGACTGTCCTTGCCTGCAGATAATGCTTCCAGGTCTCAACCGGCACTTCTCGAAACAACGAATTGACCTGCTCAAGATATGAAGGTTGCATTACAATCACGGTAGGTTGGCGAGCCAAGCCGATTCCTTGCAGATAGGAGTCCAGGTTTAGGTTCGATAAAAGCGATGTGAGCTCTGCATCAGTGAATGGGTTATACACTTTGTCCGCATCCCGATTCTCAACCTTGGTCCAATGATGCTCCGCCAGTCTGGTTTCCAGATCAACAATCGCCGCAGCAGCGGTCTGCGCATCATCATGCCCTGCAAGCGACAATATCCGGCTGATGTAACCTTGATACTCCTGAACCAGAAATTGGCCACGTTCAGACTCATCGAAATAGTAATCCCGATTCGGCAAACCCAAGCCTGACTGAACAAAGAACACAATGTACCGCGTTGAGTCTTTATCATCCTGCCCTACATAAAAGTTAAAAGGACCATCCAGCCCATTCGGATTCTCAGCGCCGAAATAAGTCATGACGTCATCATGTGACGTTAGCGCTTCAATCCTCCTGAGGTTCTTCATCAAAGGCTTTCCACCCTTCTCATTGACAAGCGCCTCATTCATCCAGGCTTTGTAGAAATCGCTGATCTTTTTCTCTTCCCCTTCAAGGCCTGTTGATGCCGACAACCCTTCAATTATCGCTTTTGATTGTTCCAGTGATGTTTTGCGAAGCGTCATATAACTACCCCAGCCAATCTCTTCTGCAGGAATTTCTGTTGCCGCTATCCATTTACCATTGGCATATTCATAAAAGTCATC